>DHNF01000091.1:1018-4126 GCA_002409375.1 Ruminococcaceae bacterium UBA5423 | reverse complement strand
GATACAATATGTAATGCGACTGCCGAAAGGCAAAATGAAGCCATCGAGCTTGCAAAATCTAGCGACCTTATGGTTATTGTCGGTGGGCGCGAAAGTTCCAATACCGCTAAGCTTCGCGATGTATGTGAAGAGTATTGCCCGACACTTCTTATCGAAACGGCAGATGAGCTGGACCCGTCTGCTTTTAAAGGAGTTTTAACAGTTGGGCTTACAGCCGGAGCTTCCACGCCCTCCGATATTATAAAGGAGGTACTTTCAACCATGTCCGAGATTGTAAACAACGAAAATGAAATCAAAGAAACTCAAACCATCGAAGCTCAAACTAAAGAATCAGAGGTTTTAACTGACAACAAACCTGATGCTGCTTTTGATGATGCTTTGCAGACCGAAGCGAAGGACAATGCAGAAACTGCGACTGTAGAGGAAGTCGAGCCAGTTATTGAGGAGTCCGAGGATAATGCCGATTCTGCAAAATCGTTTGAGGAGATGAGCTTTGAAGAAGCGCTTGAGGCATCACTTCAGGGTTTGAGCACAGATGAAAGGGTTAGCGGCGTGGTTGTTGGTATTGCACCTAACGAAGTCCAGGTGGAAGTTGTCGGCCGTAAGCAAACCGGTTATATTCCGGTTGAAGAGTTGTCCGCTGACCATGTAACAAACCCGGAGGATATTGTCAAGATTGGCGACAAGTTAGATCTTTTAATATTGCGTACCAATGATCAGGAAGGCACTATTATGCTTTCCAAAAAACGCGTTGATGCATTAAAGGGCTGGGATATTGTGGTCGCTGCTGAGCAAAGCGGCGAAATTCTTGAAGGTGTAGTTACCGATATTGTAAAAGGCGGCATGTTGGTCGTTACCAACGGTGTGCGTGTTTTTGTTCCTGCATCACACGCGTCGGCTGTCCGAATGGAAGATTTGACTCCATTACACAGACAGCAAGTCCGCTTTAAAATTATTGAGACAAACAAAAGCAGACGCAGAGCTGTGGGCTCGGTGCGTTTGGTTGCCCGTGAAGAACGTAAGGCAAAGGAAGCTGCATTTTGGGAAAGTGTAGAAGTAGGACAAAGATTTAGCGGAAAAGTTAAATCATTGACATCATACGGTGCATTTGTGGATCTTGGCGAAGTAGATGGTATGATTCATATTTCTGAATTGTCGTGGCAAAGGATAAAACACCCATCCGATGTAGTTAATGTCGGTGATATTGTTGATGTTTATATTCGTGACCTCGACAAAGAAAAGAAAAGAATATCGCTGGGATATCGCAGGTCTGAAGACAATCCATGGGAGATTTTCAAATCAAATTATCCTATAGGTTCTGTTGTTAATGTGAAAATCGTCGGTATGACCAGCTTTGGAGCGTTTGGTCAGATTGTTCCGGGTGTTGACGGTCTTATTCATATTTCCCAAATTGCAGACAGGCGAATAGACAAACCGCAGGACGAATTGGAAATTGGCCAAGAGGTTATGGCAAAAATCATAAATGTGGATTATGAAAGAAAGCGAATCAGCCTGTCTATACGCGCATTGCTTGAGAGTGCACCTGATGAGACCGACGAAAATTCGTCAGAGCAGACTCCCGCTGAGCAACTGGCTGATACAAATGAGCAGGCTCCCGCAGATGAACAGCCGGCAGCCCAACAGGAGCATGCAGCTGAAGTTGAAGTAGAAGCCAAAGAGGAAAAAACCGAATAAATTTAAGTTTAAAATTCCATGCGGCTAATAGCTGCATGGAATTTTTGATAAAACAGTAATGATAATAAAAATCATGCTTGATTTTTATTAAATGATATTGTATACTATTTTTCGGTTTCACACATGCCGGTGTGATGGAATTGGCAGACGTGCTGGATTCAAAATCCAGTGGTGGCGACACCGTGCCGGTTCGACCCCGGCCACCGGCACCAAAATAAGCGGCAATATGCGCTAAAGCATATTGCCGCTTATTTTTTTGTTTGTAAAGCTTAAAAAATAGATTGATTATATATCTTGAAGCAGTTATACTATCATTTGTTAGTAATTAAAGCTGGTAGAAGGGGTGTCGTTGTGAGAAATAGAGCAAGTAACGCGCTTGTAGGGTTGTTTTTTATAATTGCTGCCGTATTGTTGGCTGGCCATGCGATATTTGATTGGAGTTTTTCGTTGCTTTTTCCGGGATGGTGGACACTGTTTATTATTGTTCCGGCATTATTAAGTATTGTTAAATCCGGATTTAAAATTTTCAATTCAATATGCCTTATTATTGGCGCAATGTTGTTGGTTACTAAGCAGTTTCCTGAGGTGTTTACCTGGAATCTCTTTGGAAAATTGGTTTTTCCTTCCGTCCTTCTTGTTATAGGTGTTAACATACTATTTGATCGTTCATTTAAAAATGCCGCCGATAGAGCTGTGAGAAACAATGCAAAAGGTCCGGATTATACAGCTATATTCAGCGGACTAAAACAGCGTATTACAAGAGAGGAATTTACCGGTTCAGACATTACGGCTGTCTTTGGCGGAATTGATTTGGATTTGCGTGACGCAATAATAAACCAGGACGTTGTAATAGATATTACAGCTGTCTTTGGCGGAGTAAATATTTATCTGCCCGGTAACGTTAGGGCAAAATTAAGCACCGTACCAATTTTCGGCGGAGCTACGGATAAATCGATTCCCTCCACCGATGTGAACGCCCCGACGGTATTCATAAGCAGTGTTTGTGTGTTTGGAGGGGCTGACATAAAATGAATTCAGCGCAAAAGGTTATTAAATATGTCGCCCTTGTATTCGGAGTGTTTCTGGCAGTCGGCATAATATCTACAATTATAAATGTAGCGTTGGGAGTACTCAGTTTTTCAGGGGTTTTGACAAAAAGCATTAAAACCACAAATTTCAGCCAAAGCTATGCCGATGTAACGGAGCTTGATATTTACAGCTTTGCAGGGGAGATTCGTATCGTATCCGCCGATGATTTTAAGGTGGAGGCGAATAATGTTCCCGTTAATTTTTCCTGTACATTGAAGGACGGAAAACTTATTGTAAATAACAAAAACAAATACATAATCAGGTTTTTTGGACTGGGGGATGATTTACATCCTGTTATTACGGTGTACATGCCCGATAATGAAA
>DHNF01000091.1:0-774 GCA_002409375.1 Ruminococcaceae bacterium UBA5423 | reverse complement strand
CGACGATTTTCGTTTAGAAGCCGGTGCGGGTGCCATCTATGTCGATTCTCTTGTAGCCGACAATGCAGAGTTCGATACAGGAGTGGGAGAAGTTTCTGTAAAATCGGCAATTTTGGGCGGATTGGACTTACAGGCCGGTGTAGGGAAGTTCTATATGAAGGGCGAGCTTAACGGCAACGCCGATATCGATGGCGGCATTGGTTTACTAACGCTTAAACTGCTTAATGGCCGTGATGACCATAGCTTTGATATAAATACTGGAGTCGGCTCTATAACAATAGACGGTGAACGTTTTTCCACGGGCAAAATCAAAGTTAATAATTCTAAAGGGAATATTAAGATTGACGGCGGAGTAGGTAAAATTAGTGTAAGTTATGAAAAGTAATCCTACGACACACGGCAGTCTACGGCATAAACTAGGGGCGATTAATTCGCGCTCTTTCTCTTGTGGGAAAGGGCGCTTTTGTTGCCCGCGGGTACATTTTATACCATTCTCAGATTAAGCCGAAGACATCTTGTCGGTGTATTTTCCGCTCTGCCTCGTTGTCGTCAGTATTATACGCGCGTATATGGAATTCGCCCAAACGATAAACGCAATTATTGTGTCTGTGAGTGGTTACAGTTATTTTTATGGACATGTCCGCATAAAATATAATGCCTAATAAAATGATTGCGGATAAATTTTGTGGAAATCAGTGTTAATTTATCATAATATGTTGACCAAAACAGTTTTAGGCTTTAAAATAATATTTAATGTAAAAAACTTAATCCAGT
>DHNF01000167.1 GCA_002409375.1 Ruminococcaceae bacterium UBA5423 | reverse complement strand
TCAATATGGTGGGAATCCACAAGCTGATGACCGCCCTGCAGGGGTAAGGCCGCCTGCTTTTCGCTAAAAGTGGGGAAATCGTTCAAAATCAAGCCTTAATACGCCAAAAACCCGCTTAAAAAGCGGGTTTTCAGACGGATTGTGGTGGAGGCGAGGGGAGTCGAACCCCTGTCCGAAAATCACTTGCCCTGGCTTTCTCCGAGCGCAGCCGGTCTTTTTAGATTCCCCTCATCGGACGCTGACAGGCATGCTTCCGATTACGGTAGCCGTTAATTCATGATAAAGAGCACGGCTCATCTTTATTCACGTGCACCGCTAATCGACGCCTTTATCCCAGTCGCGGTTTTCCGGGTAAAGACGGCAGCCTAATTAGGCTGCGTACGCAACAGTTTTGTTGTCGTTTGTTTTTAAAAGTGCGGATTTTATAGCGGGCCCGCCCCGCTGCTCGCTTACCAAGGTTCACAATCCCCGTCGAAACCTTTACGCCCCCGTATAATATCAGCCGTCTTACTAAAGTTCCAAGCGGCTGAGTTAAGGTGCGTATAACAGTATAGCATAGCGCGGCATTAATATCTACTTATATTTTTTGCCGTAAAATAGGATCACAAGTCACATAATCTCATTTTTTGTCTTTTTTTCTTCTTTTATTCATTTGATATGTCAATGTCATAAGACTATCGCTAAGATGAACATTTTCCACTGCAACATCGGGGAAATGATAAGCTATATCATAATGGCTAAAGTTCCAAAACCCGCTAATGCCAAGTGATATCATGTGTTTGACAATATTGGGCGTAACTTCTTCCGGTATGCAAAGGATTGCAACCTCAACTTTATTAGCTTTGCATACCTCGTCGATTTTGCTAATAGGCAGAACCTTGTTGTTACGGATTTTGCTGCCTACAACATGAGGCGAATCATCAAAAACCCCGACTAATCGAATGCCGCGCTTTTCAAAATCCATGTGGTTTGCAACAGCACGCCCCATGTTGCCCGCACCCAACAGAACTGCAGGCGTTGGTACATCAACACCAAGTATATGCCCGATTTCATTATAAAGCTGGTCAACCATGTAGCCGTAACCCTGCTGACCGAAACCTCCAAAGCAGTTGAGGTCCTGTCTGATTTGTGAAGCAGTCAACCCCATAAGCATTGACAATTCCCGCGATGAAATGCGGACTGTGCCATTTTCCTTAAGGCTGTGCAGGAACCGGTAGTATCTCGGGAGTCGGCGGATTACAGACATGGAAATGCTATGATTTTCTTTAGCCATTACGACCCCTCCTTGCAAGCGGAGATACTGTACTGCGGTTATCCCCGTTTATTTTTTTGATTTTGTGCTGCTTGTTCACGCGTATAGTTTAGCAAACCGCCGGCGAGCAGCATATCTGCCTGACGTTTTGTAAAGTTAGCATAAAGGGGTATGGTATCGCCGGTTGTTTCGTTTAAAAGTAAAATTTCTTTACCATCCTTTAATCGCTTGCTGATGTCGGGTAGACAAATCACATCCCACATAGAAACCTTATCATAATCCGACTCGTTTGCAAAGGTCAGTGGCAATATACCGGCGTTTATAAGATTGGCAATATGAATGCGGGCAAAGGATTTGACAATAACGGCCTTGATGCCAAGATAGAGAGGGGCATGTGCCGCGTGTTCACGCGAGCTTCCTTGACCATAGTTCGAGCCGCCAATTATTATTCCCTGCTTTTCTTTTTTGCAGCGTGACGGAAATTCTTCGTCGCAACGGGTAAAACAGTGCTCTGATATTGCAGGAATGTTTGAGCGCAAAGGCAAAATTTTTGCCCCGGCAGGCATGATGTGGTCGGTTGTGATGTTGTCACTGACTTTAAGCAGTACCTTTGCCTTGATATTTTCTGACATAGGAGAAGTGTCAGGAAAAGATTTTATATTAGGTCCTCGGCGTATTTGTATATCGTCCATTTCAGATTCAGGTGCCGGCGGAATAATCATATTGTCGTTTATCAAAAATTTGTCGGGCATTTTAATTTTTGGCGGCTGTCCCATTGTGCGTGGATCGGTAAACAAGCCTGTAATTGCAGAGGCTGCTGCAGTTTCGGGGCTTACAAGATATACCTGCGCATCGGCAGTGCCCGATCGTCCCTCAAAATTGCGGTTAAAGGTTCGAAGTGATACGCCGGCTGAATTAGGTGATTGTCCCATGCCAATACACGGACCGCACGTACATTCTAAAATTCTTGCACCGGCGGCTATTAAATCTGCAAGAGCACCATTTTCAGCTAACATATTGTATACCTGTTTTGAACCGGGTGCAATCGAAAGACTGACGGCGGGGTGGACTGTTTTTCCCTTGAGTATGGCCGCGACTTTTAGAAGATCCATCAGTGATGAATTTGTGCACGAACCAATACAGCATTGGTTAACCGGTATACCCTGCAGGTCTTTGACAGGCTTTACATTATCAGGGGAATGAGGGCATGCTGCCAAAGGCTGCAATTTGGATAGGTCTATTTCCACAATTTCGTCATATATGGCATCGTCATCAGGCTGCAACTGAGTCCAATCAGCTTCGCGCCCCTGAGCGCGCATAAATTCGCGTGTTATTTCATCTGAAGGGAAGATGGATGTAGATGCACCAAGCTCTGCCCCCATATTGGTAATGGTCGCTCGTTCGGGGACGCTTAGCGTTTTTACGCCGGGACCACCGTATTCAATAATTTTGCCGACGCCGCCCTTTACCGACATAATTCGCAGCACTTCAAGTATAATGTCCTTTGCCGCAACCCAAGGGCTAAGCTGCCCCGTGAGATTAACTTTTACAATCCTGGGCATTGTGATGTAATACGCGCCGCCGCCCATTGCCACGGCCACATCCATGCCACCCGCGCCGAATGCGAGCATGCCTATGCCGCCGGCAGTGGGTGTATGGCTGTCAGAACCGATTAATGTTTTGCCGGGTATGCCAAATCGCTCAAGCTGAACCTGATGACATATTCCGTTACCCGGGCGAGAAAAATACAATCCGTGTTTTTTGCATACCGACTGGATATAAAGATGGTCGTCAGCATTTTCAAATCCGGTTTGGAGTGTGTTATGATCAATATAAGCAACCGAAAGCTCTGTCTTGACACGTGGAATACCCATCGCTTCAAATTCGAGATATGCCATGGTTCCGGTGGCGTCCTGTGTAAGCGTTTGGTCAATGCGAAGCCCGATTTCATTGCCCGGTTTCATATCGCCGCTAAGCAAATGTGAGCGTATTAGTTTTTGTGCCAAAGTGTAACCCATTTTTTCAGCTCCTGTTTTCATGCTGATAATATTATAATCTGTTTGTTTTAAAATTGTCAATCTTTCTTAAGGCAAACAGTCGGAATTTTTGATTTGTTGAATGATATCAAATCTTTTTTGTCGTTGATATAGCAGTGCTTTTATGGTAATATAATGCTTATTATAGTTTTGGAGTATAAATTAAAAAGGGGGG
>DHNF01000046.1 GCA_002409375.1 Ruminococcaceae bacterium UBA5423 | reverse complement strand
TTGAATGACGACGCCGTTTCGGGCAGCTGTGCAATTGTCGTGCTCGAAAACAGCACTCGACCATCACTATCCGGTTTCATGCAAAATGCAAATATTATCAGCAGCAGCACAAACCCCAGCAGCAGGTTCATTGCAACACCGGCAGTGACGATAAAAATGCGTCTCCACACTTTTTTACTGCCAAAAGAGCGCGCATCACTGCTTTCGGCATCTTCACCCTCCATTGCACAAAAACCGCCGATTGGAAATGCACGTAATGAGTACATAGTTTCTTTTTTGCCGAATTTTAAAATTTTAGGACCCATGCCGAGGGCAAACTCATTGACCTTAACATCCATAAGCCTTGCAGCAATAAAATGCCCAAGCTCATGCACAAGAATTATTATGCCAAAAACAAATATGGCAGCAACAATCTGCCCGACAGTTGATGAAAAAAATGCTTGTATAATTGTAATCACCTCATGATTTCCCGAGCCGAGGCAAGGGTTTGTTCGCGTACTGCTCTATCAGCTTGCAATATCTGATCCAAATTGTCTACAGCACCGGGCAGATTATAGTCCAGAGCCTTGCACACAAGCCTGCCAATATCCAAAAATCCAATTTTGCGGCTAATAAATAAATCAACCGCCACTTCGTTTGCGGCGTTGACAGCCGCAGGTACAAGTCCACCGCGCTCAATCGCGTGCCGACATGCATCAATGCATACAAATGTTTCACAGTCGGGCGGGTAAAAGCTAAGCTTACCAAATTCGGTGAGGTCAAGGCTTTTAACATTAGATTCAACGCGCTTTGGCCATGTTATCGCATATTGTATCGGTATTTGCATATCCGGAACTCCCAACTGAGCGATTACAGAATTATCGTTATATTCCACAAGCGAATGAATTACGCTTTCGCGGTGTATTATAACATCTATATTCTCATGGTTAACATCAAATAACCAGCGCGCCTCAATAAGCTCAAGCCCTTTGTTCATCATTGTAGCAGAATCGATGGTAATTTTTGCACCCATGCTCCAGTTAGGATGACGCAAAGCATCTTCGGGCGTTACATTTTCAAGCTCTACCGATTTTTTTCCAAAAAAAGGACCGCCCGACGCCGTCAATATCAACCGCTTGACAGCCCTGTCGGGCGGAGCTCCTTGCAAACACTGGAATATTGCAGAATGCTCACTATCAATTGGTAACAACCCCACGCCGCATCGGGCAACTTCGCGCATTACAACCGAACCGCCTGCAACAAGAGTTTCTTTGTTGGCAAGCGCAATATCGTGTCCTGCTTGTATGGCCGCCATTGTTGGTTTAAGCCCGGCAAAGCCTACAATTGAGTTCAAAACCAAATCTGTATCGGTAGCCGCCGCCTCACACATTCCCTCAAGCCCTGACAAAACCTTAACAGGCAAATCGCCTATACGCACTTTCAAATCTTGAGCGGCCTGTTCGTCATACAAAACCACAAGTGCGGGCTTAAACTGTCGTATTTGTTCTTCAATAATTTTAATATTTGAATGGGCGGTCAAGGCGGTAATACGGCACCCAAGCCTTTGTGCGACCTGTAACGCCTGTGTACCAATTGAGCCGGTCGAGCCCAGAACGGTTACTCGTTTTTTCATATCGTTTAACACCAGCCTTTCCATACACCGTTTTATTTTACAAGCGGCAGGTAATGTACCGCAATAAAAATTAACGGTGCTGACAAAAGCATACTGTCAAACCTGTCCATAATTCCGCCGTGCCCCGGCATAATATTACCAAAATCCTTGACATGGCACTGCCTTTTAATTAGGGACGCAAATAAATCTCCAATCACCGACAATGGGGCACATACAAGTGCTAATAAACCTATTTGCAACAAATTAACCGTGGCAGTCTGCTTTAAAACTGCCTGATACAACAAGCCGCAGACAATTGCG
The DNA here is from genome assembly GCA_002409375.1 of Ruminococcaceae bacterium UBA5423. Taxonomy (GTDB): domain Bacteria; phylum Bacillota; class Clostridia; order Oscillospirales; family Acutalibacteraceae; genus Avimonas. Next base: position 2,992 of record DHNF01000046.1, on the reverse strand, counting down.
CTTAAAACCGAAACTATTATACCCCCGATAAGCCCTTCTATTGTTTTTTTGGGGCTTAGCTCGGGACAAAGCTTGTGCTTTCCAAAAAATGTTCCTATAAAGTAGGCTCCCATATCACACATCCACGGAATAGCAATAGCAAGGATAACATAAAAAAGCCCGTCTCGTTCATTAAAAGTGCGAAGATAAGCAATGCATGAAAAAGATAACGGAAATATGAGCGACATAGCGAACGCAAAGCTTGTGTGTTCCACAGGTTGGGTTTTATGCGTCGCTGTTTGTATAATCACCATCACCAACAAATAAACAAAAATTGTTATCAAAGCAAACATTCGACTTTTTCCAAGCATAAAAAAAGGAGTGAGAGCCGAAAAAACAGCTGATGCTATCAAAATACTGCGGTGTAAATTAAAATGGGTTGCTAAAAGCAACTCAATCACAGCCCCAGCACAAATAACCGACGTTGCTATTATAAGTGCGATTGGCGGCAATGTAAGCACAACTAACATGAGTGATATTCCGATTATGCCTGTAATAATGCGTGACTTCATTATATTCCTCCAAACCGGCGATTGCGGCGTGCATATTCTTCAAGCGCTCTGTCCAAATCCGCCGGTTTGAAATCCGGCCACAATACGTCCATATACAAATATTCCGCATAAGCCGATTGCCACAAAAGAAAGTTGGATGTGCGGAATTCCCCGCTTGGACGCAGTATCAAATCAGGGTCGGGCTGCCCTGCCGTATAAAGCCGGGATGCAATCTGTTCGTCGTTTATGTCATCGGGCGACAAAATCCCCTGTTCAACCTCTTTTGCAAGGCATCGTGCAGCTTGCGTTATTTCCTCGCGCCCGCCATAATTTATCGCAATATTAAGGCAAAGACCTGTTTTGTCCTTGGTCAACTCTTCAGCTTGTTTCATAAGATTCCGTATTTCAGGGGTAAAGGGGGAAAAATCACCAATAAAACAGGTGCGAATATTCTCTTTGGTAAAGTCAGTTAACGACTCGCGCAAATATTCCTTAAACAGTTTCATAATTGCGTTAACTTCAGAAGCAGGGCGTTTCCAGTTCTCGGTCGAAAACGCGTACACTGTCAAATATTTTATTCCGCGCTTTTCGCAGTGCTTAGTGATTGTGCGAAAAGTCTGCGCACCATAACGATGGCCTGCCTGCCTCGGCAATGCACGCTTTTTGGCCCAGCGCCCATTACCGTCCATTATTATACCAATGTGAACCGGCAAAACATCGGGAATAGATGCTTTTCGTCTGCGAAACAAAAACATCCGTTTCACTCCAAGCTTAAAACAAAAATTCCGGTACAGCATTAAAGGCGGACAAAAGCCCGCCCTTTAGCCAACGCACCGGCTTTTTTGTCATATTTCCATGATTTCCTTTTCTTTTTTAGCCGCAATGTTATCGATTTCCTTGCAAAACCTGTCTGTCAAATCCTGAACCTCTTTTTCCGCAACTCTGAGGTCGTCCTCGGATATTTCACTATTCTTTTTCATGTTTTTAAGTTTTTCAATCGCGTCTCTGCGTATAGAGCGCACTGCAACCTTACTGTCCTCGCCATACTTATTAACATTCTTGACAAGATCGCGCCGGCGTTCTTCTGTCAATGGCGGAAACATCAGGCGAAGCGAACCACCATCGTTTTGTGGGTTTATGCCGATGTCGGAAGTCTGAATTGCCTTTTCAATTGCCTTTATCGAAGTTTTGTCCCACGGTTGAACAAGAAGCATGCGCGCTTCAGGCACAGAAATGGTGGCAAGTTGATTTATCGGTGTTGGAACACCATAATAATCAACATTAATTTTGTCAAGAACAGCAGGGTTTGCCCGACCTGCCCTAATAACTGCGTACTCGTTCTCAAGCGCATTGATGCTTTTTTTCATTTTTTGTTCTGCATTTGAAATAATAGTATCCATATTATTCTTCCTCCTTAACAATCGTTCCGATTTGTTCTCCTTTAACGGCACGTAATATATTGGTTGGTTCATTGAGGTCAAACACCAAAATCGGTATTTCATTGTCGCGGCAAAGCGTCGCAGCAGTTGAATCCATAACTTTTAGACCGAGGTTTAATACATCAAGATATGTCAAAGAATTGTATTTCACAGCATTATTATTGGTTTTGGGATCACTATTGTAAATACCGTCAACCAAGCTTGCTTTTAAAATAATATCTGCTTCAATTTCAGCCGCACGCAAAGCAGCCGCAGTGTCAGTGGAAAAAAACGGGTTGCCTGTACCGCAGGCAAAAATAACAACACGCCCTTTTTCAAGATGACGGACAGCACGATTGCGAATATAAGGTTCGGCAATTTGGTTCATCGTTATTGCCGTCTGGACGCGGACAATACAATCAAGCTGTTCAAGGGCATCTGCCAACGCCAAAGAATTTATGGTAGTAGCCAGCATGCCCATGTGGTCAGCGCGCGTTCTATCCATCTGCCCGCTTGAACGGCCACGCCAAAAATTCCCGCCCCCCACAACGATTGCGACCTCAACGCCCAAATCAATGCACTTTTTAATTTCTGCACAAATCCGCAGAACCGTGTCAAAATCAAGCCCGAACCTGGTATTGCCCGCAAGTGCTTCACCGCTGAGCTTTAACAATACTCTTTTATACTTCAGCTGCAAATTTAACCACATCCCAACCATTGGTAATAATCTTCCCTTATTTTACACTATTCACATACCTGTGTAAAGCCACAAAAGGTAAGTTTTTGTTTTATACACCTGATTTCATACTATTAATCATTTATTATCCCCGCTGGAACGCAAAAAAAATGCCGGCTTTAGGCCGGCGGATAACAATTATTGCCCTGTATATGTAAGCAGTATTTGCCGACCGTCACGGTCCAATGCATAATCTTCTGTAGTATAAATCATCTGAGACACCGGAACGAATGAAATTTACTGCCCAGGCGCTGCCCGAAATCATCGCAAAACTCAAAGAAAAAGAAATTTCATTCGTTCCGGTGTCT
>DHNF01000001.1:3494-3905 GCA_002409375.1 Ruminococcaceae bacterium UBA5423 | reverse complement strand
CTGGATTCCATGATTAAAACCCCACGCCCCACAAGAGCTGAAACTACCGATGTAGCAAATGCAATATACGACGGGACCAGTGCAATCATGTTATCGGGCGAGACGGCTGCGGGAGCATATCCAGTAGAGGCACTTAAGACAATGGCGCGTATTGCACGCCAAACAGAGCAGGATATAAATTATAAAAAACATTTTGCGGCAAGGGACTTGGAGATAACGCCAAATGTGACCAACGCTATCTCCCATGCTACTGTTACCACTGCGCATGATTTGGGCGCCGCTGCAATACTCACGGTGACAAAATCAGGTGCGACGGCGCGCATGATATCAAAATTCCGGCCTGCCTGTCCCATTATATGCTGTACGCCGAGCGAGTCATCTCTTCGTCAGATGAATCTGTCTTGGGGTGTT
>DHNF01000001.1:1139-3350 GCA_002409375.1 Ruminococcaceae bacterium UBA5423 | reverse complement strand
AAAGACAATGGACGAGCTTTTTGATCATGCGGCCGATAGGGCGACACAGGCCGGTTTGCTGTCAAGTGGTGACTTGGTTGTAATTACCGCCGGCGCACCGCTGGGTATATCCGGAACCACCAACCTTCTTAAGGTTCATCTTGTCGGAAATATACTGGTTTCGGGTAAGAGCGCAACTAATTACTCTGTATGCGGAAACCTTTGTGTTGCCAAAAATGAAGATGAGGCAAAGAAGAAATTCAGGCCGGGGGATATCCTTGTCATCCCTCAAACAAGCAATAATATTTTTGATATTCTGCGTGAGGCGGCCGGCTTTGTTACAGAAGCACCCGGGCTTAACACCCATGCCGCAATTGTCGGAATGGCGCTCGAAAAACCGGTGATTGTGGGAGCACAGGGTGCGACGAGTATACTAAAAAGCGGCACAACGGTAACCTTGGATGCCGAGCAGGGAGCTGTTATTTCCGGCAGGACATGTGATGATCGTCGGCGGCAGGGCGGACAATAAATCTAAAGTATGCAACAGCCGGTTACAAAAGCACGGGCGAACTGTGTTCGCCCGCAATCGACTAGACTACCCGCAATCGACTAGACTATAAATATGCATATATAGTATGACTTAAGGGCAGCTATACATCAGGATTTGCTTATTACGCCGCAGGCGATTTTAAAACCTGATGCTCCTGCCGGTTGTGTTCTAAAATCATCGGGATCGCTATGTATTACTACGGTGCGTCCGATTACTTCTGACGGAGTAAAGCGGTTTGTATAAAAGCAATAATACGCAAAACCATTGTTAGAAAACAGGGGAGGCAGGTCGCCTGCATGCAGAGGGTGCGGCTTGTTATCGGGATTATAGTGGCCGCCGGTGTTTGCAAAGGGGTCGGTTTGATTTCCCGTACAAGAGCTGCCCTCATGGATATGCATTGCAAAAACACCGCTTTTTGAATTTGGGGGCAAACCGTGAATCTCAGCAGTTACCAGAGAACCGCCTGGAGCGGGATAAATATTTACTGTTCCTCGAATTGACGCATTTTTTGCGTCTCCCCTTACTGATGCACGTGCTGCCGGTATTGTGTTTAACAAAATGCGCGCAAACGGCCGAATTGCAGGTTTTTGATATGAATTATGCATATAATCATGCCTTTCTATGAGAATTGAATTTTTTTCACTTATTCATTTTATGCTAGGCTTGGCATTGCGTGACAATTCACAAAGAAACAAGTGTTAAATGCGACTTGTATTGTAAAGGATGTTATACTCATGGTGCTTCGCGACAAAAACGGTTCTGTATTAGTATCGATTGACGATCACATGCTTGACAAAACATACAGCGCAGCTGCTCATACCCACCACGCACTGGAAATTTCCTGTGTTGTTGACGGTGCCGGCTCTTACTGTATCGGCGGCAGCAGCTACGACCTTAAACCGGGTGATGTGGTTATCATTAACAATACCGAACCTCACGAACTCGTCCTTAACGAGACCGAATGCTTTCGCCATATTGTGATTCATTTCGATCCTTCTTTTATCTGGAATTCGCTGTCTAACGACATTGATTATAATTTTTTGCTTGTTTTTTATGAGCGTGGTCCAAATTTTTCACACCGGCTTGACCGTGATAATCCCGCCACAGCTCGAATTTTTAACCTGATTTTAGAAATCCTTCATGAATATAAAGAGCGACGCCTTTGCTATGAGCTCATAGTGAAAATTAAGCTGCAAACAATATTTACCGAGATAATTCGCAATTACGATTATATTGATAGAAACAAAGTTGTAAAACCTCTGTCCGGCGAGGATATTCTTCATCTCAACACTGTGATACGTTACATTGACAACAATCTTGACGGCGATTTACGACTTTCCGAGTTATCGGCACTTGTACATATAAGCCCGGCATATTTTTCAACACTATTTAAACGTTTTAATGGCGTTTCTCCTGTTGAATACATAATACATAAACGCATTCAGCGCGCCATAGAGCTTATTCGCACTACTCAAATGAATCTTACCGAAATAGCAATGGCTTGCGGGTTTAACAACGGTACAAACTTTTATAAGGCTTTTCGCAAGGTGACAGGGCGAACGCCTGCGTCTTATCGGCGCTATAACGATAAGGTTATCGAAAAATAGTTTAGTAAATCTATTATAAAAGTTGCTGATATATAATAAAAAGAGGGTATAATTAAATTATATAATAATAAAAAT
>DHNF01000001.1:0-889 GCA_002409375.1 Ruminococcaceae bacterium UBA5423 | reverse complement strand
ATACAAACGACAATCATTTAAAGCCCGAGATATATCTGAATGACGACAAAAAAATTGACGAGTACAAAAAAATGCTCGCTTCCTACAACCTTGAAATCAGCGCGTTATCATGTCACGGTAATCCTGTTCATCCCGATAAGCAAATTGCCGCAGAGTATCACGGGGTTTTTGTGGATACATGCAAACTGGCACAAAAGCTCGGTGTTAAAACTATAGTAACTTTTTCGGGGTGCCCGGGTGACTGTGAGCAGTCAAAGCGTCCGAACTGGGTGACTTGTGCATGGCCCTCAGATTATAGTGAGATTCTTGAATATCAGTGGAATGATGTTTTGATTCCATATTGGAAAAAAGCCGCTGATATAGCGGATTCTTTTGGTGTTGAAAAAATTGCATTTGAACTGCATCCCGGGTTTTGCGTGTATAATCCACGCACACTGTTGCGTCTTCGCAAAGCGGTGGGCAATATTTTGGGCGCCAATTTTGACCCAAGCCATTTAATTTGGCAGGGTATGGATCCTGTTGCTGCATTACATGAACTTAAAGGTGCTGTATACCATTTCCACGCTAAGGATACTGCAATCGACAAATATAATACTGCTAAAAACGGCGTACTTGACACTCAGTCTTTTGAAAATATGATAGACAGAAGCTGGGTGTTCAGAACAATTGGTTATGGTACTGACATTAAGCTGTGGAAAGACATGATATCGTCATTACGCAAAATAGGGTATGACGGTGCAATCAGCATCGAACATGAGGACGGCCTGATGTCGCCGCGCGAAGGACTGGAAAAGGCGATATCTTTCATTAAAGAAATATTAATAAAAGAGCAGCCGGGCGCGATGTGGTGGTCGTAACCGGATTGCTAAACAGAAAGGCTTGAAAATTT
>DHNF01000003.1:5676-6120 GCA_002409375.1 Ruminococcaceae bacterium UBA5423 | reverse complement strand
GCTTTCCCGTGCCTGTTCTATCATTCGTTCGCCCATTTCGTGCAGCATTCCGAGATAGGCATCATATGCGTCGTAAGAGGCTTTGGCTGCCGCTTTTATCTCTTTAGCAGGTATTCCGAAATGCTCGCCAAAGTAATCTGCCGCTTTTTGGGCAAAATCGCGTGGGCGGTGCAATCCGAAATATGGGTGCAAATAGCGCACTTTTTTTAACTTGTTTATATTTGCATCAATTAGTTCGGGATAATAAGCAACAACCGGACAGTTATAATGGTTGTCGCCCTTGCCCTCGTCAAAACCATAAGGCAAACAGGGATAGAATATAGCATCTACATTCATTTCAAGCAGTTTTTCTATATGACCGTGTATCAGCTTGGCAGGATAACACACAGTATCAGAGGGAATTGTATGCTGCCCCAAAGTGTAAAGCTTGCGTGAAGACTCGGG
>DHNF01000003.1:4868-5541 GCA_002409375.1 Ruminococcaceae bacterium UBA5423 | reverse complement strand
AAAGCTTGCGTGAAGACTCGGGAGACAGCACAACTTCAAAGCCAAGTTTGGTGAAAAAGGTATGCCAGAATGGCAGGTTTTCATACATATTGAGAGCCATAGGAATTCCGATTCGCCCGCGTCTGTTTTGTCCCCCTTGAAGGGATCGAAGATAATTGTATTTCCATTTCATTAGGTTTGGCAGGTCGGCGCGCTTGCTCTTGCCGAGCGGGCGCTCGCACCGGTTTCCCGAGATAAATCTCCGTCCGGCTCCGAAATTGTTTATTGTCAGGTGGCAGTTGTTGCCGCAAAGTCCGCACTGGGCAGATTTTGTGGTGTGCGAAAAAGATTTTAGTTCTTCATATGAAAGCAGCGAGCTTTTATAATCGTCATTGCTTTTATGCAGTGAACGGGCAGCAAGTGCAGCACCATAAGCGCCCATTATTCCGGCAATCGTCGGGCGAATTACTTGGATTCCAAGCTCGAGCTCAAAACTGCGCAGCACAGCGTCGTTTAAAAATGTGCCGCCCTGCACTACAATATGCTGTCCGAGTTCTGATGGGCTTGCAGCGCGAATTACTTTATAAATCGCATTTTTGACAATACTAATTGAAAGTCCTGCCGATATATCGTCGACACCGGCGCCTTCCTTTTGCGCCTGCTTAACTGACGAATTCATAAATACAGTGCAGCG
>DHNF01000003.1:4197-4612 GCA_002409375.1 Ruminococcaceae bacterium UBA5423 | reverse complement strand
TTCATATCCTGACCGCCGATATCGATAATAAAATCGACCTGCGGATTAAAATGAGAGGCTGCGCGGTAATGTGCTACTGTTTCGACAAGCCCCAAGTCTGTATTAAACGCATTTTTAATTAAATCTTCGCCATAACCTGTGGTGGCGCTGCCGCGTATTGTGACGCGATCACCAAAAAGGCTATAAATTTCTTTGAGCTGCTGGAGTACCACTGCAACCGGATTGCCGCCGTTGGATGCGTAATATGTATAGAGCATCCCACCGTCAGGCGTTATCAGTACAAGTTTTGTGGTGGTGGAGCCGGCATCAATTCCAAGATAGGCATCCCCGCTATATGAATCGGCGTCGATTTCGGGTGGGTGCTGTGCATTGTGCCGTTTAAGAAACTCGTCATAATCATCTTGTGATTTAAACA
>DHNF01000003.1:1531-4062 GCA_002409375.1 Ruminococcaceae bacterium UBA5423 | reverse complement strand
ATTTAAACAGAGGGGGCAGCGTGTTTGTGGTGTTTTTTTGATCCGAAGTTTTATTTATTAAGCGCAAAGCTAAGTCGAAATCAATTGGCGCAACGTTACCAGAATACACCGCGGCACCGACAGCGACATAAACATCAGCATTGCCGGGAAAAACTGCTTCTTCGGGTTTTAGTTTTAATGTTTCAATAAAAGAGCGGCGCAGTCCGCTAAAGAAAAAGAGAGGTCCACCGAGAAAAAGGACATTACCTTTAATTTCACGGCCTTGAGCCAGTCCCGATATGGTCTGGTTTACGACTGCCTTAAAAATGCTTGCAGCAATATCCTCCTTGCGTGCTCCCTGGTTTAGCAAAGGTTGAATGTCGGTTTTGGCAAACACGCCGCAGCGCGACGCTATTGAATACAGCTTTTTGCTATGCTCACTTAATTTGTTAAGCTCATCGGGCGTAATATTAAGCAGAGTTGCCATTTGGTCGATAAACGCACCTGTGCCACCTGCACAAGAGCCATTCATGCGTTCCTCAAGACCACCGGAGAAAAATATAATTTTAGCATCCTCGCCGCCAAGCTCAATCACAACATCAGTGTCGGGATGAAAGCGTTCGACAGCGCCTGCCGTCGCAAATACTTCCTGCACAAACTCCAGATTAGCAGCCTTAGCAACGCCAAGCCCGGCTGAGCCGGTAATGGCCAGATTAACCTGTTTGCCGCTTAGTCTTGGCTTTAGCTGTTCAAGCATCTCAGCAGTTTTTTCACGCACTTTGGACATGTGGCGTTCATATGTTTTAAATACAATTTCGTCATTGTCGTTAAGCAGCACCACTTTTACGGTGGTGGATCCAATATCTATTCCTATACGCAAATTTGGTCCTCCTAACAGGATAAAAAGCCCCGGCATTTATTGCACAATCAAAAAATTCCCGAGCGATCGCACTAATTTCTGCAGCTATTTTTGTATTATATCATTCCGTTTTAAAAAGGGCAAGAGTAACAAGTTGGGGGTAGCAGGATACGGGGTCACAAATCATTGACATTTCATATATATTTAAAGTATACTTTATACTAATATCCGGCTAATAACTAAATACCTTTTTGGTCGGACTTCGTTCTCCTCCTTAATCTTTTAATCGGATAGCAGCATATTCAACAAACATTATCAATATTTGATTACCCTAATGGCGGTTAATTAGCTGTTCCTGCCAGGCGTTGTCTATAAGAAAGGCATGGTCTAACATGAAAATTCTGAAAGCTTTTGTAAGCCTTTCGATGTTTCTATCAATTTTAGTCGTATTCTCAGTTGTAGCTGCGGCAAAAGAGATAAGGTCACATGATGAGACTTTATATATTCAGACCAATACCACAAGATACGTAGAATCAAAGTCGTATTTGAGCTATTTTTCGTCAGGGGCGTTCAATTTTTATGATCAACTGGACGAGGGACAGAAAACAATATATGATGCTCTGAAAGATATTTCCCCGACAAGCAAACAGGTGAATATAACGCTTAATCAACCGGTTACATTTAAAGCTGCCGGCACTAACCCTACACCAAAGGAAAAGCAGGCAGCCATAGCTGAAGTATCGCACCGGGTACAGGGAGCACTTGATGCGCTTCTAAAGGATTTTCCTGAACTATTTTGGCTTAAATTCGGCCAAGATGGATGTACTTATGAAATGCAAATGTCGGGAAAGCCTTTAAGTGGGGGATACTTATTCTCAATAAAAAGCATTACCTTTAACACCGTCATAATGAATACATACGCCCCGATTAAAGACACCATTGTTTCAACGCTTAACAATGTTGTTCAAAGCTTTCCGGTCGTAGGGCAATCACGGTTTGAGAAAGTTTTGTCGATACATGATGAGCTTGCAAACCGCATAGCGTATGACAAAACATTTTCGTTTGAAAGGGCATATGACGCTTATGGCGCTCTTGTTGATGGTCTGGCGGTGTGTGAGGGATATTCCGAAGCCTTTAAGTTGCTTTGCGATAAGAATAGCATTCCGTGTGTTTTGGTTGTCGGTACAGGTATCACATCGGCAGTTCCGGGCCCGCATATGTGGAATATGGTGCAAATGGAAGATGGAAAATGGTACGGTGTCGATGTTACATGGAACGATCAGACCGAAGACCACGGCAAGATTTTTTATGATTTTTTTCTTGTGGGTAAAAACACTAAAGATACTTCTTTCGGCAACAAAATGTTCTATAAATCCCATCAGGCAAGCGGGTTCATATCGGATACTGAAAATTCAATGGAGTTTGGGTATCCTTTACTGTCATTAACTGCTTATGAGCCGGGGCAGGGAAACACAACAGAATCAACAAAATCAGAGAATAAAACTTCGCTTCCTGTCATTGTTCCTCCCATGCCCACATTTACCACCGGGCAACCGTTAATTACTACGACTACTAAAGCGACAACTGGCACAAAAAAAGCAACTAACAGGACGACTGTCAATATAACTACTGTTAAGGCAAAGAGTGAAAAAACAACCTCAGTAAAAGCAAATAAGATGCACGAACAGACCTT
>DHNF01000003.1:437-1377 GCA_002409375.1 Ruminococcaceae bacterium UBA5423 | reverse complement strand
TGGCTTGCATGACAGGCACTGACCAACAGTCTGATGCAACACTCAGCACTTCAAGTAATAATATAAAGACCGAAAACAATAACAGTGGGAACTTTTCTGTTTTAAGCATTGTACCGTATGGGCTTGTATTGATGCTTATTATAGCTATAATACTTTATATAGTAAAAAAAAGGATTTAAGGGAGTCAATCTGATGCTGCTAACTTTGGATATGGGAAATACAAATATAAAAATCGGCGTTTTTAAAGGAAAAAAACTTCTGCTGGAATCGCGAATTGCGACTGACCGTTCAAAGATGGAAGATCAGTATGCAGTGGAAATGCTTGACATACTGCGTCTTTATAATCTTAACATTAGTGAGTTTGAGGGTGCTATTATCAGCTCGGTTGTGCCACCTCTCAATGTTACTATACGCCGTGCGGTGGAAAAGGTGACAGGCATGTCTCCTGTGATTGTAGGCCCCGGTACAAAAACAGGCATAGATATTCGCATTGATAATCCCGCACAGTTGGGGACTGATTTGCTTGTGGGTGCGGTAGCCGCAATAACTCATTATGGTGCGCCGTGCGTTATTTGGGATTTAGGTACTGCAACAACGGTTTCGGTAGTAGACAAGGATGGTGTTTTTCGTGGAGGTGCAATAATGGCTGGTGCCGATATTTCAATTGAATCATTAGTATCACAAGCATCGCAGCTTCCGCGTATCAGTCTTGAGGCACCCGAACGCGTTGTCGGGACAAATACGATAGAATCAATGCAGTCGGGCGTTGTGTACGGCACGGCGTCAATGATAGACGGCATGTGTGAACGAATTGAGAGTGAGCTCGGTTACCCAGTGCCTGTCGTGATCACCGGGGGACTTGGTCGTGAGATAGCGCCACATTGCCGCCACAAGGTTGTTTTTAATGACAGTCTAATATTGTCGGGATTGAATATTATAT
>DHNF01000003.1:0-209 GCA_002409375.1 Ruminococcaceae bacterium UBA5423 | reverse complement strand
GCTTTTTAAAGCGCTGTAGCATGGGTGTTCGTCCCGGAGCAAGCCGCGTTTGGGGTATCCCATATATAAAATATTGCGCTGTATCCGGAAAAACAGGAACAGCAGCAAGGAGGTTATTATATGGTAGAGCGAGAAAAGTTAGTGAAGTTGGTACTTACGGCGATGTTTTGCGCAATAATCATTGCCATGACTTTTATCCCGTACTTGGG
>DHNF01000020.1:3161-3379 GCA_002409375.1 Ruminococcaceae bacterium UBA5423 | reverse complement strand
CTCACTTCTGTCACCCGTACCAACCTGCGAGCGCCGATCTGCCGCAACTGCCAGGCGCTGTTTCTCAAGCTGCTGCTCATACAGCCGGGCACGCAATATTTTCATTGCCTTATCCTTGTTTTTAAACTGACTTCGTTCGTCCTGGCATTCTACAACCATACCGGTAGGCAGATGAGTAATTCGAATAGCAGAATCAGTTTTATTGACATGCTGTCCGC
>DHNF01000020.1:0-2959 GCA_002409375.1 Ruminococcaceae bacterium UBA5423 | reverse complement strand
CCGATGGATTGATCTCAACCTCAACTTCGTCAGCTTCGGGCAGCACGGCAACCGTCGCGGTTGACGTGTGAATCCTGCCGCCCGCCTCGGTTTCGGGCACACGCTGGACGCGGTGAACGCCGCTTTCGAATTTGAAACGGCTATAAGCACCGTCGCCCGTCACCATAAAGCTTACTTCCTTTATGCCGCCAAGCCCTGTTTCATTTATATTCATTACTTCAAACTTAAATCCTTTGGTTTCTGCATACATTGTATACATTCGAAAAAGCGAACCGGCAAACAATGCTGATTCCTCGCCGCCTGCGCCGCCTCTAATCTCTATTATAACGTTTTTGTCATCGTTAGGATCGCGCGGGAGCAGCAGCGTTTTGAGCTCGTTCGTGCAGCGTTCCATATCGGCTCGGCTTTCCTCAATTTCTAATTCCACAAGCTCGCGCATTTCACGGTCTTGTGTTCCGCCATCAAGCATTGAAAAAGCATCTTGATTGCGCTTAAGTGCATTTTTGTATTCCCTAAACTTTTCCACTATCGGAGACAGCGTTTTTATTTCCTTCATTAATTCACTGTATCGTGCGACATTAGATATAGTCTCGGGGTCATAAAGCTGAAGCGAAATTTCATCATAGCGCTTTTCCACCTCTGTGAGATTGTCAAACATATTCATGTCTTTTGCTCCGTTTCTACATCTTTATCTTGTTCACGCAAAATTTTCTTTATGCGGCGTTCGATTTTATGTCTGGATACCATAAACTCGTGTCCGCACCCTTCGCATTTAAGACGGAAATCCATTCCGATACGTAGCACTTTAAATGTATGGCTGCCGCACGGATGAGGCTTTTTCATCCGCAACATGTCGCCTACTCGTACATCCATCAGATTTCAATCCCCCTTATGTACTGCTGTGTGTTTACTAATTACATTTCAGTATTTTGATAATTGTACCCTCGCGGGATGAGGGCATCCACCTACAGCATAGATTTTAATACCATAGAGGCGGATTTCATATCCGCCCAGAAGATTGACAACTATCGTGATTTAAACGCGCAGATATGAAATCCGCGCCTACATCAATTCAACCGAAATCACCTGAAATCCGCTGGATTTATGCAAACAATATGCAATCCGAAACGTCGTGCATGAGCAAGTGTATTTGCAGTGCCGCCCCTTTTACCACCGTCATATAATGCAATTACCATCGACGAGTGTGTTACAAGCCACAGGTTTCGAGCACCCATACAAAGCGGCGTATACCTCTCACTTATCAAATGCACCTCATCGGCACGGTCAAGCAAAAGCCTATATTTGATGCGTGCGTATTCGGGCCACCGCGAATCTTGGTTTGGACAGGGCAACGCGGCGACAAGATTCAAATTATAACCTTTATCGCGCAGCCCTATCACTTCTTCAGCCGCCCACATATCAGCACCCTGCGCCATACCCGAAACAAAGCGAGTATATCCTTGCGAGGCGGCGTTTTCAATTTCCACCCTCAAAGCTGCCCTCAGACGGGTGCAGATGTTGTTGCTTTGATTATATCCGCCCGCAAGCCTGTCCGGTCTGTGACCGGTAAAACAGCAAGTCACAGACTGCAATTTGTCCTGTGTATCCACGCCGCGGCTCCTATCACTTTATACTAATATCAATGCGCCCGTTACTGCACCCGACGCACCAAAGGAGATTGCCAAATAACCCCAAGTCGTAAACAGCGAAATCATAAGAATGAACAAATGCGCTGCTAACAACATTATTGTTATTTTATATCGATTCGATTGACATATCTGAAATATTATACCACAGGGAAGTATGAATTTAAAGGATAACTTTGGTAGACTAATATCCGACTAAAAACTTAATATCTTTCCGGTCTTTTGTGCGTCCGACTCAGCGCCTCCTCCTTGCCGGGCGCCTGTTTCCTTGGCGTCGTCGGCCTTGCCCGGCAAAAAATACTCAGAAATATTAACAATCTTTTAAGAAGCGGCACTTTTCTCATAATAGCAAAACTATGTGTCTTACATAATATATAATACAAGCAATGCTTGTACCCATACTATTTTTAAAAAATTTTTTTAATTATAGCGTTTAAACAGAAATAATTCTGGTAAAAATATATTTACCGGCTAAACACCGAGAGTTTAAAGCAGGAGTGAAAATATGTGACTGTCCGAAGAGGAGACATTTATTATGCAGATTTGAGCCCTGTTATTGGTTCGGAACAGGGTGGTGTGCGTCCAGTGCTTATTGTTCAAAACGATGTCGGTAATCGACACAGTCCCACAGTAATAGCAGCAGCTATCACAAGCCAAAGGGATAAGGCGAGACTGCCAACACATATTCAGCTCAACTCAACAGGCAGCGGTCTTGCGCGTGACTCGGTTGTTCTGCTTGAACAAATCCGTACAATAGATAAACGTCGTTTAAAAGAACACATGGGGCGTTTGGACGATAGCTCGATGTACCGCATAAATCAAGCACTACAGGTAAGCTTTGGTCTTGGCGGCGAGATAAACAACCGGACTACATAAATTGTCCGTACAATTTAAAATCTCTCCGCTATGCATGGCCTGTATTTGATAAGGCTGGTGTTAAACCGTTGGTTTTTTCACCAGTTTTTGCTTTTGTTCTCACAAAATTTAAAATTCATTTTTTGGTGTCTCATTTAAGTTACAGCCTTTGTCGACAAAATCACATCATTAACATTTTAATGATGTGATTTTAATTGTAAAAATTAAAATTTTGTGTTACTCTTATAAGGAATTTTTACCCTATTTAAGAATAGCAAAATATTTATAGGTTTTATCGGGAGGCATTGTTTATGAACCGACATAATTGGAAAATTGACACAAAATGCATACAAGAAGGTTGGATTCCGGGCAACGGTGAACCTCGCGTTTTGCCCATTATACAAAGCACAACATTTAAATATGACAGTGCACAAACTCTTGGGCAACTATTTGATCTT
>DHNF01000161.1:3721-6780 GCA_002409375.1 Ruminococcaceae bacterium UBA5423 | reverse complement strand
CTCCGCCTTGCTAAGCAAAAAAATCCCTGTAAAGCTATTTCTATATTTTTAACAAGAAACAGTATGAGAATAGTAGTCACGGACAATGTCAATACTATTCGCGGGGTGTTTGTTATGTTGATAGTTGCAATACGCACCGTGATAATATACTTGTTTATTATTGCAGCCATGCGAATAATGGGAAAAAGGCAGCTTGGCGAACTGCAGCCCTCCGAGCTGGTTATTACATTGCTTATTTCCGACTTGGCGGCTGTGCCGATGCAGGAAAATGGAATGCCCCTGCTTTACGGAATAGTCCCGATAATGATACTGGTTGCCCTTGAACTCCTGTTTTCTGGGTTAATGCTAAAAATTCCGTTCTTTCAACGATTAATAGGAGGCAGATCAAAAATTATAATTGATGACGGCAAAGTTGATTTTAATGCGATGAAAACTCTGCGCATGACAATGGAGGATTTGATGGAATCGCTTCGCCAGCAATCAATTTTTGATATACGAGATGTTCAGTATGTAATAGTTGAGCCCAACGGTAAAATCAGTGTTTTGCTCAAACCCGGCAGTAGGCAAGTGACCTGTGATGATATGGACCTTGCCATACCGGACAATGGCATTCCAATGATAATTATCAGTGACGGCAAGCTGTCACAGTGGGGCTTAAATGTATGTAACTTAGATGAAAATTGGTTAAACTTAGTGCTTAAAGAAAATTCGTGCACAATAAAAGATGTTTTTTTGCTAATGGCAGACAGAAACCGCACTTATCATATAATTAAAAAGGGGCAGCAAACAGCATGAAACGTATTTTATTTGCACTCGTAATATTGCTCATAGTTGCTGCTATGTGCGGCACAGCGATTATCATTCAAAAAAAAACAGTTGAAGAATTCAGTATCATGGCAGATGACATAAAAGAGGCCTTTGAAAGCGAAGATTATGAGACATGTCTTGTTATTTCAGAAAGTTTTGTTGATGAATTCAAGACAAAGTCGCGTTTTTTCCCCTTGTTCATGCGTCATTCGGACATTACCAGAATTGAGGAAACAATAGCGGCTCTTCCTGCACTTTTAAAAGCGGGCGACAGGCATTATTTCGCCTGTGAGCTTGCCAAATGCCGTTATATGCTTTCAAACCTTTCTGACTATGAATCACCAACTCTTGATAATTTATTTTAAAATAGTATCAATTCCAAAACTCCAGGATTCTTGCCATCTTGTAATAAAACAATGTCTTTTTCCGGCTTAAAAATATTGTGTTGCCCACTCCCGGAATATGCAATAAAAGCAGTGAAAGATTGCTTATGATGCTAAAAAGGGCACAGCCAATCATTATGGTATATAGCACCCGCCGTAATGATGCACTTTTGATTTTGTTATATGCAAAAAATGAAATTGCGAGAGCGGTCAAAAGCATTTGCCACGCAAAATCCACATTATAGCGCAGGGCATACCCGCTCTCCCATGTGCTCATAATTAAGATTAGCGGCACTGCAAAACCGGATATGCCGCACAAAAGCAGCCATTTTATCTTTTGTGCATACTCTGCCCGACGCAAAAGGCGGGGGGCGTATCCAAATGAGAGCATTGGCAAAGCGCGCCAGATTAATCCAAACGCGTTGCCAGTTTCGAAAAAGAAAAACCCGTTAATACCCCAGTTTTCCAAATGTGAAGTAAAGAATGGAAAAACAGCTTTAATAACCGGAAATGCAAACAAAAAGCTCCACATGCTGACAAATGCCATGTGCGGAAAAAACTCTGCATGCGTAAAATCGTTTATCGTCAATGAATACTGTATGCCAAAATCAAACACCGAGCCAAACCGTGCATAGTTATATATCATCTGGACTATACCGAATATTATTAGCGGCAGTAATGCTGCAGAAAAATACAATACAGCATCCACTTTTTTGCTGCGTTGGGTTTTGTACTGCATAAATCCGTATCCAAACCAAAACAGAAAAGCAAAGGCATACAAGGCAAACGTCGGTCGTGACAGCACTGCAAGTGCAACACATAGTGATGACAGCAATAATGGCAGCAGCCGAACATTTTTGTTTGTGAGGATATTTGAAGAAAAAAGAGCATAGACTCCGCCGGCGAAAAACATAAATCCTGCCGCCTCAGACATTTCATAAAACATCGGTCTGCACAAGCAAAACAAAATTCCACACGACATAAGCAAAATAACCTGACCGCAAAGAACAATTCCGAGGGGCGATTTTTTAAACCAATTGTCAATCATTTTAAAGTATGCTGCCGAGAGAAAACATGTACCAAAAAGTGCAAACAAAAGGCAGGCAATATGTGACGCAAGGTAATACCCTGTAATTAAATTGTACGGCAAGAACAAAAGCAAAACCGGGGCAATGCCATAATACGAATAATATTTGCCGTTATATAAAAGATGGTCCCATTTGTAGTTTATTTTATTGTATTCACGCGCACCCCAGTCATATGGGTTTTCCATTTGGAGCAGTTCTTTTGGTGGAGTTTCAAGCAGTGAAACCTGCCTGTTCTTAAATGCGTCTACGAGCTCCTGTGAAATCTGATCACCGGTTTCTTGTTTAAACGGGTTGCCTTGCGTTCCGGTATATAGCACATACACACCGATAATAGCTGTAATGAAAATAATTAAAACAACTGTGCCCGAAACCGAGGCTGCGCGGTTTGAATGACCATATGACGCACGCATAAACGGTGCTTTAGCCAATGTGTATATCGCCAACAAAACCAGTGCAAGTATAAAAATCCTTGCCCACGATATTACATAAGGTATTTGCGAATTTACATGAACGCGCCCCAAATGTAATATCTCTCCCTTATCAACCTCTAAAGACATGCGTATTGTATTTGTATTGCCGTTATAATGGCACACCGTATGCTTTGTGCGCTCCATCTCCGGTACCAGTCGCATTTTCTTGGGGCTGAATTTTCGGTAAGAGGATGTGCTGTCGGTAAATTCAAGGTTTATGATCAGCTCATACCTATCAAGCTTTTCAGTTGCTGCGTCAATATAAAGTGTTCGGACGGGCATATTTATATTTTTTAACTCAATTACAGGTC
>DHNF01000161.1:1560-3606 GCA_002409375.1 Ruminococcaceae bacterium UBA5423 | reverse complement strand
GGACGCTGCTTTATAATACTCGGATTTGCCCTCAATTGGTATTAGTCCGGTTATATTTTTTATTTCAAAGGATTTTTCATAATATTCTCCCGTAATTAAAATATAAGAGGCATAATTAAAAATAATAAGCTCTAATATTATTGTTACCGATAAAGCCAAGCAAAAAAACCTCAGCATTTTGAGAAAGAACGATTCTTTATCACTGCCGCCATTATTAGCGGTGGGTTTATCAAGTTGCCCAAGCTTATCTTTTAAGCCCATCTACAGCAAATACCGCCTTTCGTATTAATATCCGCACGGCTCCCCAACAAGTATCACCTTAATCCTGCCCGGCACGCGTTGACGGGCGCAAACAACATAGTTACAGCAAATGCGGCTGTTGCCGCCACAGCCCGAGGTCATGTTATCGTCATCTATACCCTGACAAACACCCGCGGACGCACAATAGGTTTTGCTGTCAAGGCGGACAGCATTGGCAGGTGCCGATATCTGCTTTACATAGCGCACAGCAGACTTTAAATCGGGCACAATTTTATTGCAGCCGACCACAAGTATCACTGACTCAGGGCCGTAGAGTATTGCGGCGACCCTGTTTGAGTTGCCGTCCACATTATACAATTCACCTTTCATTGTAACGGCGTTTGACGAAGCAAAATAAACATCTGCCGAAAAACTGTCAAGAAAAATCTGTCGAGTATCGACACCCTGTGCATACCGGTCAATAAAATTGTATTTGCCGCTGCGAAGCAAATCAATTACGCCTGTTTCAAACAGCGTAACAGAACCGCCTACTGCTACCGTGTCACCCTCATTGATAAGTTCGGCAACCTTGCCGGCAACTTCTGAGCGGCTATGTACAAAATAGGCTTGAATGTTGTTTTTCTTAAGGTTTTCAATAGTTTTTTTAACCTGCATTTCGGTTATTCTCAACTTTGCTTTATCCACTTTAATTCCCCCGTTTTGAATATATATTATAAATATTGTATTCGAATCCCCATAATTTTTCAACCGCAATAAATTATAACAAGGTGTATCCCGCAAAAAAATTGCGAGATACTTTTATCATACCAACTATTCAAATCTGAGCGCATCAACGGGATTGAGTCGCGCAGCCTTAATTGCTGGATAAACACCGAATATAGCTCCAATCATCAGTGAAAATCCGGTCAAAATCATAAAATCAGTCCAACAAACGGGAGCATTCAGACCAAAAATACTTAATCCGATAGCTGAAATAGTTCCTCCAAGGGCAATACCGAAAAAGCTGCCAATAAGTGAAATCACAATGGCCTCTGTCATAAATTCAAGCATAATACGATTTGCAGCCGCACCAATAGCTTTTTTTATTCCGATCTCCCTCATTCTTTCATTTACCGACACCAGCATAATTGTCATAATGCCAAGTCCCGATACGACGAGTGAAATTGCACTTATTGCGGTTAAAATCAGACTGACGATATCCAAAAGACCGCCCAGCCTTTTTCGCTGAAGTGAAAGGTTGTCAGCACGAAAAGATTTACCGCCTGTCGTGCGGTTCAGCTTTTCCAGTATTATATCCTTTGTTTCGGATACATTTGCCTTTTCTTGAATACGCACCGCAACCTGGTCAAAGGTTTCTCGTCCGGTTAACATTTGCAGTGTACTATACGGGATATATACCATGCTTGGTATAAAATCTCCAAGATTTTGCAAAAGGCTGCTGCCTGCCTCTGTTACGCCGACAATTTCAAATTCTTCCTCCATGCCCATTATATGAAGATATATTGTTTTTCCGGTTATATTATCGCGACCGTAAGCGCGCTTGGCAAGCGTTTCGTCAACAACGCAAACCATATCAGCCGCTTTGACATCTCCTCTTGAAATCAAGCGACCGTATTTAAGCGACAGTGAAATCGCCTGATTTGCACCTCCGTCTATTCCGCAAATCATTGTGTCACCATGCGTTTCTCTTAATATAGAGGAAGCAAATTGTATAAGCAGCGGCATAGCTGTCTTTACATTTTTTGTTTCGCGTATCAATTCAAGCAAATCACTCGATATACCTGT
>DHNF01000161.1:0-1419 GCA_002409375.1 Ruminococcaceae bacterium UBA5423 | reverse complement strand
ATACCTGTATCACCGGTTGCACTGCCCGCGCTGCTTATCGAAAGACCGGAAATGCCAAGGCTTTCAAGTTCATTGTTTACAGCTTCCCTGCCGGCGTTGCTTATCATAGTAACTATAACAACAAGAATTACGCCAATAGCGATGCTTCCGACTGTAAGTATTGTACGCAGTCTTTTTCTCGATAGATTTTTTAAAGCGCAGATTATTATATCTACCATCTTTTTTCTCCTTTATAAAACAAGGCGTACAATTTGTCCCGGTTTATCAATTTTTTCGGGGTTTTTGATTACAAGGCAGCCGGTAGACAAGCCCGAAACAATTTCAAAACCATCACTAAGCTCTAAGCCTGTTTTTACAATGCGTTTTACCGAACGCCCATTTTCATACAAATACACAAACTCCCTGTTTTCATCATCCTGAAGTACATATTCGTAAGGAATTACAATCGAGTCAGGCTGACTTCCTATTAATATCCTTGATTTTGCAGAAAGTCCGGGTTTGAGCGAGTCATCCTTTTCAGTCAACGAGATAATAGCGTCCACAACCGTTTCACTGGATGCTCCGTTAAATTGTTGACGGGCAGTCGGTGATATATAGGATACAACGCCCTGATATTTATTTTTATCAAAAGCTGTTCCCGATACAGATGCATTTTGCCCGAGCTTGATATTTTTAAGCTTGCTTTCCTGTATTGAAACTTTAACCTGAAGTGTATCGCTTGAAGAAATCACTGCACAGGGTGATTTAATGTCAATCGTGCCGCCGGACATCACATTCACTTCAGATAATTCTCCCGAAGCAGGAGCTTTTATGTCTCTTTTGATCTGGCCATCCGGCACCATTGACGGAGATATCCCGGCAGCGTCAGCAATAACCTGCTTTGTGGCATTCACATTTACTGTGAAAAGAACATCGCCCTTTTTTACCTTATCACCTGTCTTTACATGTACCTTATCCACAACGCAAGGGACATCAACAAAAACATTTTCGCTGTCTGTTGTTTCAATACGACCGGTACAAGTCACGGTCTGCTCGACAAGGCGAGGCTGCACTTCATACACTGCAACCTTTGTCACCGATGTCTGTCTAAGCCGACCATAAGCCAAAATTCCTGTAATAAATAATAATGTAAATGTAAAAAGCATTAAATACCGTTTCATTATAAAAATCCCCTTGAAGAAAGATGATATGTTTATATAAGCGCGAGCGGCATATATATTTTGTTACAATAAACAAGAATTATGATAGGATTTTGAATTTAATTAAAAATAAAAAGAGCTGACACACATTTAATTTGAGTGTCAGTCCTCAGCTTTAAAGGCTTTTCTATTATTCGTTTCAAATTATAAGGTGGGGCGCCCCACCGCCAAAGTATTGCCAAGAGGGCATGCAACCCTGTTTGTTTTTTTCACCATGTTT
>DHNF01000124.1 GCA_002409375.1 Ruminococcaceae bacterium UBA5423 | reverse complement strand
TTTTACGGTACAAGCAAATCAATTTATTGCTTCAATTGGATTGATTTGCTTGTACCGTAAAAAGAAATAAATTGTTTAAGGCGCAGCGGGGCGAGTAACACCTGTCCCGCTGTGGTTTAAGACAAACATGAAAGGAGGGGTAATGGTGAAATCAGTAATGAATTCACTTCATAGACGTCATATTATGCTGGCAGGTGTAAAAGGCACCAAATACACAGTGGGTATTCTGCGCTTTGTGTTTTTGGTCGGAATGAGCTTTGTGATGCTCTATCCCGTCCTTTTCATGTTGTCTTCAGGCTTCAAGTCACTTGACGATATCTATAACCCTACTGTAATCTGGATTCCCAAGCAATTCAGTTTAATGCCTTTAAAGCTTGCGGCGGATGTTATGGATTATAAAAACGGCGTAATCAAAACCCTTATGATGACTGTTCCAAGCGTCATTTTGCAACTAATCAGCGTTTTGCTTGCCGGTTATGGGTTTGCACGGTTTAAGTTTAAAGGGCGCAAAATTTTGTTCGGACTTCTCATTTTTACGATTATTGTTCCGGTACAATCCTATGCAATACCGCTTTATGTTAACTTTACACGCTTTGATTATTTTGGGCTCGGAACTGTTGTCGGATGGATTACAGGAAATGACTTAACCACAAACCTTATCAACACCAATTCTGTATTTTATCTTCAGGCAATACTGGGCGCAGGCATACGCAGCGGGCTTTATATATTTATACTTCGACAGTTTTTTCGCAATATGCCTGTAGAGCTTGAAGAGGCCGCAATGATAGACGGATGCGGCCCTTTGACGACATTTCTACGCATTATGCTGCCCAATGCGACATCAATACTGGCGACAGTTGGCGTTTTTTCAGTGGTTTGGTACTGGAACGATTATTTCTTGTCATCCTTATTTTACAAAACAACATTTCCGATATCGGTCAATCTTACCACACTGCGCTCACTATTGACGACCAGCAACATGGTGACGGGAGTCAATGCTCAGGATTTGATGTTTTTGCGAGAACCAATCTTAGCATGCGGCTGTCTCATCACTGTAATGCCATTGATAATACTTTATTTGTTTGCACAACGCTTTTTCACAGAGGGAGTCGAACGTTCGGGTATAGTCGGATGATGACACTCTCGCGTATGAAAGGATGCTTTTTCAATGAAAATCAGAGTAAGACTTGCAGTTTTACTTGCACTGTTATTAGTAGTTTTTAGTCTTACTGCCTGCGGTGGTAAGACGGACAACAAAACCGGAGACGGTCTTGAGGGCGAAAACGGCGCAAAGCTTTCGATAATGATTCCCGGTCACAACCCTAATTCAGAGGAACCGGCAGCATGGCAGAACAGCGTCGTAAAGGCCTTTAAAGAAGCCTATCCCGATATAACTGTCGAATGGGTGGTTGCCGGTTGGGATGCATGGGAAACCAAGCTTCTCGCAAATATCAGCGCCGGTGACCCTGTTGATGTTATCAATGACGGAGCAAATAACAACCCGAAATTTGCATTAAAGGGTATATCCCAACCGTTAAATGATTTTGTCAATCTAAAAAATTCAAATCTTCACATAGACACAATGGATGCTGTTTTTAATTATAACGATGATTATTATGTTGCTGTAAGCGAAACAAATGTGTGTGTAATCTATTACAACAAGTACCTGTTTGAAAGTGCTGGACTCGATGATCCTATGGAGCTTTATGAACAGGGCAAATGGAACTGGGATACCTTTAAAGTGGCTGCCAAGCAGCTAACTGATAAAAAGGATCAGAAGTGGGGCTTTGCAACCAATTATCCGTATATTTTCTTTGGTTCTAACCAAACTTCAATGCTTACATTAGACAGTGATTTCAAATATCAGCTTAACATTAATTCGTCGGCAATGAAAAATTCGCTCGAGTTGATTCAGGACGGATATTATACTTCCGGCTGGAGCGGTTATGATGGAGATCCGTGGAGCACCTTTTTTAAAGGCGCAGCGGCAATGCTCGGGGATTTTCAGTGGGTAGAGGCTCAAATTCTTGATGCTAAAGAATACGGGCTTGCAAACTTTGATTACGGTGTAGTGCCGATGCCTTCGGGGCCGGACAACAAAGACGGCGTGTCTCCGATTACGGCTGCCGGCTGGGCTATCGGTGCGGGAAGTGACTGTCCCAACCATGCCGGTAAACTGATTGATATGTTAATCGACGGTCAAGCGGCTTATACCGAGCAGTTGAACAAAAGGTTAGAGCCCGCCCATGTGGATTTATATAAGCAGCTTGCCCAAAAGCCATATTGCACAAACAGTTATGACTCGGCTGTAGGCGGCGCGTTCGAAATTTGTACAGCTATACAGCAAGGTCAGAGTATTACCCAGGCAATTGAGGAATTTAAACCTGTTTATCAGCGCATGGTAGACGAAGCAAACCAGCGTATTTCAAACGAAAAATAAGATTAGAAGAGTGAATAATACCTATGAATACTACACCAGAATTAAGACAGGATTACCGCGAGTTTAAACTGGCCGAGGATGGAAAAGCCATATGCGGCGTGGTGGTATCGGCAGAATGTTCGCAAAAGGTTACTGATGCCGCCAAAGACTTTGCCGATTTGCTTGAAAAAATGTGCGGGGATCGTCCGTCAATAACAACAGACAACGAGGAACTACCCCAAAATCCGGTTTTTATCGGAGCTTCTAAATACACACTGTCAGAGGGTATACAGACACCTGTCGGCTACCCCGAAAACGAAGTAGTCTATTTAAAAAACTGCGACAATCGCTGTATTGTTTTATTGGGCAATGATGACGGTGCGTTTTATGGCACTGCATTTGCAGTTACAATGTTTTTCGAGCGGCTGGGCTGTGGATGGTTTGGTCCGCAGGAACTGTGGCATGTAATCCCTGAAAAAAAGACGGTGAGTATCGGGTACCTTGATATTGAACACCGCCCGCAGTTTATTGCAAGAAACAACAATGTACTGGCGTTCTTCCCCGAATTAGCACGGCGCTGGTACCTTGGCGGAGCAAAACGAGTTGCAGGCCATGCATTGCAAATTAAGTTTCACTACGATAAATATTTTGATGAGCACCCCGAATGGTATTGCATGATTGACAAAAAGAGAAATCCAATGGGTGTGGAGTGGTGGCAGTTTTGCTACTCCAATCCTGAATTGCCCAAAAGGTTTGCACAAAAAATATGTGAGATGTTTGACAATGACCCTGATTTAAAGCAGTTTTCCATTGCACTAAACGACGGCTGGTACGAGGGTTGGTGTGAATGTGATGAATGTAAGAAAATGGGCACAAACAGCGAAATCGCAATCGAGTTTTGCAACCGAGTTGCGAGGGAAGTTGCAAAAAAACACCCAAATCATATATTGACCTTTCTTGCATACTTTTCGACATATTTCCCGCCAACCCGTCCAATGAAATTGGAACCAAACTTAGAAATAATGTTTTGCAAGGAATGTGATATGTTTATGCCGGTTGATAAAGGGCCGGATAATGGGTATCATCTCAAATATTCTTTTGAGCAAAGCAAAAACACCTATCCCGAGACATGGAAGAAAAACTTTGAAAAGTGGCTGGAATTAGTTGATATGAATCATATTGCAATATGGGATTGGTACTGTATTGCAGCAGCTGCGCCCGAGTGGAAAGATGTGCCATGGGTGCAGGGTGATGTTATAACACGCAACCACCGCTTTTGGAAAGAGCATAATGTTGAATACATCTATAATGACCAAGGACCGCTTGATGTATTTTTTGAAGATGAGAATAGCTTTGCGCTGCGTTGGCCGCTTTGGTATGTAAATGCTTACGGTATGTGGGACGGACTGCCGACAGGTTCACAAATTTTGTTGGACGCCTGCCGAAAACTGTACGGCGCTGCGGCAGATGCCATGTGTTCGTTTTACCTTGCACTTGCAGATATTGCAGCACATAACACCGGAAAAACAGTTGCTTGGCATCCGCCAAAGCCGCACATTGTGTATTCACAAGACGATGTTAAACGGCTTGATACTATTATGGAAAGTGTTGTCCATTTAAAGGATAGGCTTTCACTGGTTGAATTGCAGCGAGTTCAAACGCAAATCTCATTATGGCAAACGGCAAAAAACGTTATATTAGACAGTCGTAAGGAGGCAGAAAATGGTCAAAAAATTTCATAAGTTAAGAATAGTCTTAAGCATTGCTCTAACAGTCTGTCTGGCGCTGTCACTTTTCGGATGCTATTATTACGAGGAGGTTCCTAATAGCGATAACGAATCCAGCAACACATCGCAGACACAGGATAGCTCGCAAAACGGACAAAGCACTGACGGAACTTCAGATGGTTCTTCATCAAAGGGCACTACAAATTCGTCGGCAGTAGTCGGAACAACACGTCCGGGGAATTCTTCGACACCCTCCGGTGCAAAGAATCTAAGTCTTGTTGAAAAAGGCAAAGCAAATTGTACGATAGTAATCGCCGCTAATGCATCAGCTAAGGTAAAGGCGGCGGCAGAAGACCTGCAAACCTATATCGGTAAAATTACCGGTGCAACACCCGCAATCGGTTTTGACAACAAGGATCGCTCAAGCGGAAATTATATTCTTGTCGGTCCGTCAAAATACACCCAAAAAATCGGCATCAAAACTCCGAAAGGGTATCCCGGCACTGAAAAAATCATTTTAAAACGCAAGGATAATTATCTTGCCTTGCTGGGTAACGATGACGGAGCTTATACAGGAACTCAGTTTGCTGTGACGGCTTTCTTAGAGGAGCTGGGCTGCGGATGGTTTGGACCTGACGAGCTTTGGCAAGTCGTTCCTAAGCTTAACAGCATTTCTGTCGGGTCACTTGACAAAACCGTTACACCGAAATTTAATTCCCGTATTAACAATGTATATAATAATTATAAAGACTTCGCAATGCGCTGGTATCTGGGAGGCAACCAGTTGATGACAGGGCACGGATTGCCGGCACTTGTTCCGAAAACCACCTTTAACACACATCCCGAATGGTTTAGTTTGATTAACGGCAAACGCACCAATACGACAACTTGGTGGCAGTATTGTTATTCAAATGAAGAATTTGCAAAAGAGATAGGCCGAAAGGTTATTGAGTATTTTGATAAAAACCCACATGCAGTAAGCTATCCGATTACTGCCAACGACGGCTGGGAGACGGATTGGTGTGAATGCAGTGAATGTTCAAAATACCCCACCGACGGCGATTTGATGCTTACATTTGCAAACCGCGTTGCAAAAGTTGTAGCCAAAAAATATCCTAACAGGACACTTCATATTCTTAGCTATCATTCGACATACCATATTCCTCAACTTAACACAGAAGCTGAACCAAATGTCGAAATCATGTTTTGCCGCGAGGCCAGCATGACTTCTCCGATTAAAAATGGATATTACAAACCAGGTCGCAACAGCATAACACATAACACATATGTACGCTCTTGGAAAGATAATTTCAGAGGTTATATTTCTAAGACAGGTGTAAAGAATATATCTGTTTGGGAATGGTATTGTTTAGCCGTTGAATATGAGGTGTGGAAAGACATTCCCTGGGTGCAGGGCAAAGTTGCTATTGAAAACCAGAATTATTGGAAGTCGCAGGGCGCCGATTATGTGTTCTATGACCAGGGCCCCCTGCCGGTATACCGCGAATCCGGTGTAAGCTTCCCGTTGCGTTGGCCTTTGTGGTATGTGGCAGCCAAAGGAATGTGGGATTCTTCCTTGACCGGGGATCAGATTTTGTCACAGGCATGTGACAAGCTTTTTGGAAATGCAGGTCCGGCAATGCTCAAATACTATCAGGCGCTGGCAACCGCAAGCGCTGAATGCAAAGGTGACAGCATATGCTGGGTGCCGCCGGCACCGGGCGAAATGTATACCAGTGCACAGATTAAAAAGATTGATGCAACAGTATCGGCTGCCGAAAAAATTAAGCCTAAGATTTCAAGTGACCAAAGAAAAAGACTTGAAAACCAGGTGAACTATTGGAAATCGGCAAAAGTATATTTTTAAACTAACGCAAATATTCTATATTAGTCTTAAATGCCCCGCAGACAATGTGGGGCATTTATACAACAAAGATATTAGCGAAAACCATTATAGTTTTAGGAGATATTCAGATGACTAATCTTCGTTTTGAAACCATGTCAATCGAATCGGCAGATTTAGGAGGACTTTCGGATTTTCCCTCGATGTATAAAGAGTTGAATCTACAGTCCCAAAGAGAGATTTCTTTAAATGAGGATGACGAAATATTTGTTGATATAGGCAAAGTACCGCTTGTACTGCCTTATCGTCAAAGGTCGCTTTACAATCGAGAGTTTAAAGAAAGAAAGGTAAAAACCTGCATTCTTGAAAACGACGCATTAAAGGCAGTGTTTATGCCGGATTACGGCGGGCGTTTGTGGTCGCTTTTCGATAAAAAAGGCAATAGAGAGCTGCTTTATCGCAACGATTGCCTTAAATTCGGTAATCTGGCGCTTAGAAACGCTTGGTTTTCGGGCGGAGTGGAGTGGAATGTCGGACTAATCGGGCATACACCATTAACTTGTGAAACGCTTCATACTGCACAGCTTACCGATGACAGCGGAAATCCCGTATTGCGCTTTTATGCGTTTGAACGGATACGCGAGATTGTGTATCAAATGGATTTCTGTCTGCCCGAGGGAAGTAATGTTTTGCTCGCAAGGATAAGAATCAGAAACCCGCATCACAATACAATTCCAATGTATTGGTGGAGCAATATGGCGTTACCGGAAGACAAAGGCGCACGGGTTGTGGTGCCGGCAAACTCATCATTTATGAGTGCCGACA
>DHNF01000082.1 GCA_002409375.1 Ruminococcaceae bacterium UBA5423 | reverse complement strand
AGGTCGACGGTTCGATCCCGTTAGTCTCCACCAAAATTTAAAATCCCGTCAGTTATTAGCTGGCGGGATTTTTTATGCCACTACGCTCCTTTTGCAACCTGCAAACTAGATGAGTTTGTTTCATCCAATGCAAGCCCTAGCTGCTCACAGGAGGCAGTTAAGTCAATTTCGATCTCATAATCGCGTTTTATTCGCACGGCTTTCATCAATCTGGATACGATCATCTTTTTTGTTGCTAAATCGCATGTGTCATACAATTCTGCCCAACCGGTAATCGTATCATATTGTTTTGCAAGTGCGTTACGCATTTTTTCGCTGTCTTTTATTTTATCTTCTAATACCCGTACAGCTTCAGCAGCAACGTCGGCTTGTGCCTTTGATTCTTCATGTAGTTTGCTGAGTAAATCAGAACTGAGCTTGCTTTCACCTCGAATTACCTTAATAACTTCAGCCTCATACTCTTTTACCTCCGCTGTATGTGCTTGTAAATTGGCACGAGCTTTTGTTAGGTTCGTCTGATACTCTGAAATTTGGTCGGCATATCGTTCGGCGATAATTGCTTCTTTTGGTACATCACTTAACTGTTCAAATAGACTATGAACCACCTTATCTATAATTTCATCTAACTTTTGTACGGTATATCCCGTTTGACCGTCACATAACTGCTTATGACGTGTTCGGTTATAGCAGACATAGCGGGTACGTGGTGTAATTGTAATCTCACCATCTTGTCTTTTATACTTTTTGCCATTGGTTGTAACCGTTAACCTTGCTCCGCAATGCCCGCAAAACACATTTCCGGATAATAAAGAACTGCCCTTAGTGTTTAGCGGTACTCGACGTTCGGCATATGATGCTGATCTCTGTTGTAATAGTTTTTGAGCTATATCAAAAGTATGAGGTTCGATTATTTGAAGGTGATCAAATATCTTTGACTCTGTTTCTCCGCTTTTAATCACACCTAGGTAAGTACGGTTTTTCAACATGTTCTGAATAGTGCAATTGGTGAAATTTGAACCTTTACGATTTAGTATACCTTGTTCCATCAATAATGTACTAATTCGCTGAGAACCCATGCCCTGCGTAATATACAGATTATAAATTTGCCGTACGACAGCGGCTTCCTGCTCATCAATAAAGATTTCATAAACCTCATGGTTACGCTTATTAAAACGTCCTTGCTTTTCCAGACGATAACCATAAGGAACGCCTCCGCCCCTAAAGCGTCCTGCTTCTGCGATTTGAGCTAAACGTGTTTTAGTGCGGATAGATGTTTTTATGCTTTCTCCGGATGCTTGCCAATAACGGATATAATTTGTAAGCTTATCCACATGAGTCTCAAAGCGTTGTTCGCCTTCTTTGACGCTCCATACTTCTATCCCCTGTTTAACGAACTATTCTACTATAAATGGTGTTTCATCATCGCGGCGACCCAAACGGTCAAACATAAACACAAGCAATACATCAAAGTTCTTTTCAAGTGCCTCCTGCTGGATTTCCTGAATTGCATCTCGCTTTTCAGCGGACACCTTAAATCCCGAGACACCTTTTTCGGATATCTCATGATAAAGCACCCAATCGGGATGTGCTGCAATACAGTCATGGCAAGCTTGCTTTTGCATGGGAATATCATCTTTATCTTTGTCTACTTGTTTCAAGGTCGAAACTCTATACAGACATAAAACTCTTTTTTTGCTATTTACAGCATTAATAGTATTCATAAACTGTCATCCTCCATTAATAATGAGATAATGGCAGTTTTTTGTTTGCCGCCATATTCACTTGTCAAGGAACAATGCAAATTTTACTTGCAAGCTTATTTTCTCATATATAAAAAAACTTTACAAAGGTGCAATTTATTTTTGAAGTCTTGTCAGTCCATTCAATATCATACGTTTGATATCTACCAAAATGCGACTATCAGTATTAGGAGCAAAGTTCAATCTTACAACATAACCATCAACAGATAGTTGCACTGTACTTGTGGTTGTTTTAATATCGTCGTGAGCTGTTTCTTCAGTATTATATTTCATTTCATTCACCCCTTTTTAACTATGAAATCAAAACCCATACGGTGCCCGCAAAAGGTACAAGTCTCTTTAATATGCTGGTTCATATTCACGCGTCGGATAATATGTTCAGGAGAATTATAAAATTGTCGAGCACAGGTAGTGCATAAACTTATTTGTATTTCATCCTTGCTCTTGTTCTTCATCTCTTTTTCATTTATCATACCTAAACTAATAGCTAATGCCTGATCTATTTTTTTGCATTGTCAATATATTAAGCTTGCCAATAAACTCTTTTAGTCTTGATTTATCAATGGTGCGTAGCTGTTCAAGCAGAACAAGAGAATTGTTAGGTAAAAACATTTCTGGTATATTTATATGTGTTGGAAGCAGCTTTTTACTGCTGCATCTGCTGGTTACAGCTGCAACAATAACCGTAGGGCTAAATCTATTGCCTGTATTGTTCTGCAAAATAAGGACAGGACGAAGACCGTCCTGTTCGGTTATGAAAAGATTAGCATAACC
>DHNF01000117.1:31760-36587 GCA_002409375.1 Ruminococcaceae bacterium UBA5423 | reverse complement strand
CGTTTATGCTTATCGATGCAGGAGCCAATGTTGAGAGCCGTCCCGAAATGCTGCTCCAGTTCGCACACATGGGCAGTTTATATATGACAAATGTTATGGGCAACGGTAAGCCCGCCACCGTGGGACTTGTCAATGTGGGCACCGAAGATACCAAAGGCGGCGAGCTTCAAAAAGAAGCTTTTGCATTGTTAAAGCAAAGTGGTCTTAATTTTATAGGAAATATTGAAGCGCGTGACATTCCTGCGGGTATAGCTGATGTTGTGGTTGCCGACGGTTTTACAGGAAATGTTATACTAAAACTAACTGAAGGCGTCGCAAGTACACTTATGAAAAATATTAAGGATATATTCTATACAAACGCAATAACAAAAGCGGCTGCATTAATGGTAAAGCCGCATTTAAAAGAGTTCAAAAAGAAAATGGACGCCTCGGAATACGGAGGAGCCCCATTATTGGGCATAAAAAAACCGGTTATTAAAGCCCATGGAAACGCTGATGCGCAAACAATAAAAAATGCTATACGCGTTGCAGCAGAATTTGCGAAAAAGGATGTTGTAAGCCAAATAGCCGACGCAGTTAAACCTCTTGATAATCAGTGATCATTGTTTAAAGCCAAGTGCAGTGTATATGACAAGTATTAGGAAGGAAAAAATATGAGCGAATACCGCGATTTGATGAAAAAAATGGGGTACACATTTCACAACCCCTCACTGCTCAGCCGTGCACTTACACACTCCTCGTATGCTAATGAAAGAAAAAATCCGATACCAAGCAACCAACGGCTTGAGTTTTTAGGCGATTCTGTGCTGGGTGTTATAACAGCGATATATCTTTTCAACAGGGAGAACGGCGACGAAGGTGAACTGACACGGCTGCGCGCCGCCCTTGTGTGTGAAAAAGCACTTTATAATTATGCACAAAAGCTTGATTTGGGCTCGCACATTATGCTGGGTCGCGGCGAACAGCGTACGGGCGGAGCAGAACGACCGTCGATACTGGCAGACACATTCGAGGCTTTGGTTGCGGCCATTTTCCTTGACGGTGGTATGGATGGCGCGCGTGATTTTCTGCTGCCTTTTTTAGAACATGAACTTAAAAAACAGCGCAAAATTCGTTTTAACGACTACAAAACGGCATTGCAGGAAATTGTTCAACAGAATCCCGAGGAAAAGCTTGATTATGTTTTGACAGGTGAAGACGGGCCTGACCACGATAAAATGTTTACGGTTGAGGTTCATCTCAATTCTAATATAATTGGCCGTGGCAGAGGGCGCAGTAAAAAGCAGGCCGAGCAGCAGGCAGCGCGCGAGGCCTTGAAGCTGATGGGCTATGACGACATGTAAGGGCGGGCAGCCAAACTGCCATAACGCAAACATCGCAATTTTTGTGCCGCATGCCGGCTGTCCACACAACTGCAGTTTTTGCGACCAGCGCGCAATATCTGGGACATCGTCGATGCCGACACCCGAAGATGTCAGGGAGATTTGCCGTAATGCAGCAATAAAAATGGGTAAGAACGCCGCCGGTGCCGAGATCGCTTTTTTTGGGGGCAGCTTTACTGCTATTCCCCTTGAAACTATGGAATCACTGCTTAAAGCCGCAGCCTTGTATGTAAAGGACGGGCCGTTTAGCGGGATACGCGTTTCTACCCGTCCCGATTCAGTTGATGTGCACAAACTTAGCATTCTTAAATCTTACGATGTAACCGCCATTGAACTCGGTGTTCAAAGCATGGATAACAATGTGCTTAAGGCTAACGGGAGGGGTCATACTGCCGGCGATGTTGTACACGCGGCGGCGCTTATACACCAGGCGGGCATACAGCTTGGTCTGCAAATGATGACCGGACTTTATAAAAGCAGTGACAGTGCCGATATAAGTACTGCGCAAGAATTGGCAAAGCTGAACCCATCAACTGTGCGGATTTATCCAACGCTGGTAATGGAGCATACCGGTCTTGCTAAATTATTCCGGGCAGGCGCTTACTCTCCCCCGTCACTTGACCAAGCTGTCAAGCTTTGTGCGCAACTGCTATACTTTTTTGAAGAAGAAAAAGGCATCAATGTTATTCGGCTCGGACTTCACGCCGACGCCGGTATGCAGTCAAGCATTGTCGACGGTCCGTGGCACCCCGCTTTTCGCGAGCTTTGTGAGGGTGCACTTTATTATGAAATGGCATATAACATTCTTAAACAAGAAATTCCAAGCGGCGGGAGAGCTACGCTTTTGGTAAACCCTAAGTCAATATCTCGCATGGTCGGGCATCAAAAGCGCAACATTTTAAGGCTTGCCGACGAGGGATATTGCGTAAAGGTGCGGGGTGACCTTCAGGTTGAGTCTATGACTGTTAAAGCAAATATTTGCATGAATTAAAAATATTATGACAGGTGATATCTAAGCATGAAGATTTTATGGCAAATTGGTGTAATTGTGGGCATCTGCTTTGCAGGAGAGGGAATATCTTTAATCATGCCAATTCCTTTTCCGTCGGGAGTCATTGGCATGATTATACTGTTTTTAATGTTGTTATTCAAACGAATTCAATCCCGTGACTTGAAAGAGAGTACGGATTTTTTAACAGATAGCATGAAATTCTTGTTTATACCGGCAGGCGTGGGTGTGATGCAGATTTTCGACGACATACGAAACAGCTTTTTGCCAATGGTGTTTATTTGTATTGTGACAACAGTAATTACATTTGCCGCGACTGCCGCAGCCGTTAACGGGGCAATTAAATTTCAGCAGTGGCTGGCAGCACGCAGGAGGAAATCGGCATGAGCGAATGGCTATCTTCGCCGTTTTTTGGTATATCGCTAAGCATTGCGGCATATGCAATAGGCGTACTGATTCAGAGCAAGCTAAACACTCCGTTTGCCAATCCGCTTCTTATCGCAATAATGCTGGTAATTGCGTTTCTCAACATATTTTCTATATCGTATGAAGATTTCAACATGGGCGGGCAAATCATCACAATGCTTCTGATACCGGCAACAGTGGTGCTTTCAATTTCTGTGTATAACCAGCTGGATATTTTAAAAAAGAACTGGCTGCCCGTAATAGTCGGGTGCCTTGCGGGCTCGATCGCTTCAATAATCAGCGTTTGGCTATTGTGCCGCGTGTTCGGGCTTGACGACAAAATGACAATCTCTATTTTGCCAAAATCAGTGACAACGCCGATTGCGGTGGGGTCGTCTGAGCAGTACGGCGGAATTGCATCGGTTACAGTCACATCGGTTATAATAACCGGTATATTCGGTACAGTATTCTCACCGCAGCTAATACGGCTGTTTAATGTTAAGAATGCTGTTGCGGCCGGCGTTGCAATTGGGACATGCAGTCATGTCGGGGGCACGACAAGGGCGATTGAATTAGGAGAAACCCAGGGTGCGATGAGCAGCATATCCATAGGCATTACAGGGCTTATAAGCACATTTATTATGATGTTTATTAAATTCTTGTAACCTTATCGACAATGGCGTTGTCTTTTAGTCAAACCATATTCAGCATAACCTCCAAGGACAGGATGTGTAAACCATGATATTGAAATCCCTGGAATTGCAGGGCTTTAAGTCTTTTCCCGACAAAACTGTGCTTAACTTCGGTGCGGGTCTGACGGCGGTTGTAGGACCCAACGGCAGCGGAAAATCAAATATAAGCGATGCAATACGCTGGGTGCTGGGTGAGCAGTCCACCAAAAGCTTGCGCGGTTCAAAGATGGAGGATGTAATTTTTGGCGGCACTGAACAGAGGCGCGGTGTCGGTTTTGCAGAGGTTTCTTTAACAATAGACAATTCTTCACGCCGACTTGATTTTGACAGCGATGAAGTTAAGGTTACGCGCCGATATTATCGTTCGAGCGAAAGCGAATACTTAATAAATAATGCGTCTGTAAGATTAAAGGACATACAGTTACTATTTATGGATACCGGTCTTGGTCGTGACGGCTATTCAATAATAGGGCAGGGCCGCATATCAGACATCGTTTCTTCCAAGTCCCATGAGCGCCGCGAAATATTCGAAGAGGCGGCGGGCATAGCTCGCTTTAGGTACCGCAAAAACGAGGCCGAACGCCGGCTGTCGGCGGCCGAGGATAATCTTTTGCGGCTGCGCGACATTCTAACAGAACTTGAGGATAGAGTCGGTCCGCTTGAACAGCAGGCAGAAACAGCAAAAAAATACCTAAAATATTCAGCTGAAAAGCGGGAGCTTGAAATAGGGTTGTGGCTGCATACGCTCGAAAGCTCAAAGAAAACAATAAGGGAGCTTAGCTCCAAGCTGGAGCTTGCGCGTACACAGTATGACGGCGCCACTCAGTCTATGGATCAGCTTGAGTCAGAAATCGAAAGCATTTCTCAAAGGTCACAATTACTGGTCGTTAAAATGGAGGAAATCCGGAGAAACGCACAGTCTTTGGAAGAGCAGGCCGCGCAATGTGACAGCGAAGCTGCGGTGCTTGAAAACGATATTTATCATAATAGTGAGAATATCGAAAGAATACGCGGCGAAATCGAACAATCACAAATTGGTGATAAGCAGATAGAAGAGGAGGCAGCCAACCACTTAAAGGATATAGAAGCAAAAAAAGTGCTAATAGATGAGGCAGAGCAAAAGGCACAACAAATTATGGAGCAGCTTGAAGGTCTGTCACGCAGCCGCGAACAATTTACAGGAAAAATGGAGGAGTTATCGGGCATTGCTTCACAATTACCATTGCAGCTCGCCGATGTCCGGGTAAAGTCGGTGACTAACACTTCAGCACTTAACGATATTACACAACGTTTGATGCTGCTAAATCAGAACATAGAACTTCGCCGTGAGCAATACAAT
>DHNF01000117.1:13025-31671 GCA_002409375.1 Ruminococcaceae bacterium UBA5423 | reverse complement strand
CGTGAGCAATACAATGCTGCGCGCAACGAGGCCAACGAATGCAACGAGGCTTTTAATGCGTGCTGCGAAAAGGTTGAGCAGCTTCAAAATGCCGTAAAGGGATATCAAATGCGGTGGGAATCCCGTGCGGCTCAAACTGATAAATATAAGAAAAATGCAGATAATCTGATGCTTGATGCTGAGGAAATGCGTCGCCGCGCAAAAATGCTTGAGGACATGGAACATAGCCTTGAAGGCTTTGCGCACAGCGTTAAAACCATATTCAAGCAATCCCAACGCGGTATGCTTCGCGGCATACACGGGCCGGTGACGCGTCTGATAGAAACACCCGCCGATATGGCGCTTGCAATAGAAACTGCACTTGGTGCAGCGGTTCAGTACATAGTCTGTGACAATGATGACAATGCAAAACGCGCAATTAACTATCTTAAGGAAAATAAGGCAGGGCGTGCAACCTTTTTGCCATTGTCCTCCATCAAAGGCAACATTTTAAACGAACAGTGGCTTGAAGATCAGCCGGGTTTTGTAGGGCTGGCTTGCAATTTAGTAACATGTGATGCTCGCTATGCTGAAATAATTCGCAGCTTGCTTGGTCGTACGGTCGTCGCCGAGGACATGGACAGCGCAGTTGGAATAGCGCGAAGAGGCAGATACCGTTTTCGGGTCGTTACCCTTGACGGTCAAGTAATAAATGCGGGCGGTTCTATGACCGGTGGCTCGAGCGTAAAAAATGCGGGGCTGCTTTCGCGCCGTGCGGAAATAGATCGCTTAAAAACTGAGGCTAAAAAAATTGCTGCCGAGGCTAACAAGGCAATTGAAGAATTAAAACAAGCACAGCAGCAGGTAGCCACTGCCGAAGCCGAGCTTACGGGTGCAAGGGGTGAGTTGTCAACGGCTCAGGAGGACCGTATTCGTCTTGAGGGCGAATTACGTCGATTAAACGAGTTGGCCGACAACAGTGAGCTTGCAGTTGCAGAACTAACTGCCGAGATTGACTCCCTTAATAAGCGTGCCGACGAGTGCAGCCGATTGGCCGGAGAAGCCCAGCAGCAGGAGATAAAAATCAATGCAGACAAAGAGAAGGTGGAACAAGAGCTCGATCAGCTTTCCGGTGGGCGGCGTGAGCTTTCAACAAAACGTGAGCACCTGTCTTCAGAGCTTTCTGAAATAAAACTTAACATTTTAGCTTATAATAAAGAAATCGAGGCGCAGACAGCGGCAATTAGTTCGCTTAATGAAAGACGACAAAGCACGACATCTCGCATCGGTGACTTGCAAAACCAAATAGAAAACCTTAAAGTGACAGGCATTAAAACACAGCAGTGCGTAGAACAGCTTAAGCAAAAAGCAGATGAGCTGCGCGCCACAGCCACAAACACCACAAAACAAATTGACGAGCTTGTAGCGGCACGAGAACAGGGCGAAAAAAGACAAACAGAACTGCGCCAAAAAGTGCGTGAAAAGACTGAGGAGCGCGAGCGTGTTGGTCGGGAGGTTGCACGACTTGAAGAAAAGTCCCAAGCTTTGGAACGCGAAGCTGATGAGGTGATACGCCGACTGTTTGATGAATATGAACTTACGCTGATGGAGGCCGAGGTACATGCAAAGCCCATAGAAGATGTTTCGCGGGCAACGCGCAGACTCAGTGAGCTAAAGTCCCGCATTAGAAACCTGGGCTCCGTTAATGTGGACGCAATTGAGGAACACAAAGAAGTCAGTGAGCGTTACGAGTTTTTATCGACACAGGTAAGAGATGTGGAAGTGTCTCGAGATGAACTGCGAAAGCTTATCAACGAATTGACAGCGCAGATGCGTGAAATCTTTATTGAACAGTTTAAGCAAATAAACTTGAATTACGGCATAGTATTTGCAGAATTGTTCGGCGGCGGCAAGGCAGAGCTAAAGCTGACCGATCCCAACGACATACTCAACACCGGCATAGAAATGCATGTTCAGCCGCCCGGCAAGGTAATACTAAATATGGAGGTGCTTTCGGGCGGAGAAAAAGCTCTTGCGGCAATTGCATTGTTTTTCGCAATACTCAAAGTCAGCCCCTCACCCTTTTGTGTACTTGATGAAATTGAGGCCGCGCTTGACGATGTTAATGTCGACCGATACGCCGCATATCTTCGCCGTATGTCGGCACAAACCCAGTTTATTTTGATTACCCACCGCCGCGGCACGATGGAGGAGGCCGATGTGTTATACGGCGTGGCTATGCAAGAAAAGGGCGTGTCTAAGCTTTTAGAGCTGCGTGCCAGTGAGGTCGAAGCAAAACTTGGTCTTAAAATGGCTAATTCGTGATATTATACTTGATATAAAACAAAAAAGGAGGCAGTTTTATTGGGCTTATTTAATAAAATTGGTGCGGGGCTTAAAAAAACCCGAGAAACGCTGCTTGGTTCGATAAACTCCATGCTGAGTACATTTACAAAAATAGATGATGAACTGTTTTTGGAGCTTGAAGAAATTTTAATATTAGCTGACACGGGTGCCGCAACCGCCGCAAAGATTTGTGAGAATTTGCGCCGCAAAGTAAAAGAGCAAAAAATAACTGATGCCGCACATATTAAGGAATTGCTGTCACAGACAATAGCAGATATGCTGCGGGGAGGACAGCAAATGATGCTCGATACAAAACCGTCAATGATTTTGGTTATCGGTGTCAATGGCGTCGGCAAAACAACAACAATAGGCAAAATAGCTGCACGATATAAGTCAGATGGTAAAAATGTTATACTCGGTGCCGCCGACACCTTTCGTGCCGCAGCTATTGAACAGCTTGATGTGTGGGCACAGCGTGCTGATACCGATATCATTAAGCACGCCCAGGGCTCGGATCCCGCGGCGGTCGTGTTCGACACGATAGCCGCCGCTAAAGCGCGAGGCGCAGATATAATTATTTGTGACACTGCAGGGCGTTTGCACAACAAAAAAAATCTTATGGATGAGCTTTCCAAAATAAGCCGGGTCATACAAAGAGAACTGCCTAACGCCAACACTGAAAATTTGCTTGTGCTTGATGCCACAACCGGACAGAATGCCGTTAATCAAGCCCGTGAATTCAAAAGCGCAGCAGGCATTACAGGCATAGTGCTGACAAAGCTTGACGGTACGGCGCGCGGCGGTGTTGTTCTTGCAATTCGAGATCAGCTTGATATACCGGTCAAATT
The DNA here is from genome assembly GCA_002409375.1 of Ruminococcaceae bacterium UBA5423. Lineage (GTDB taxonomy): Bacteria > Bacillota > Clostridia > Oscillospirales > Acutalibacteraceae > Avimonas. The sequence continues at coordinate 28,498 of DHNF01000117.1, read as the reverse complement.
CATCGGCGTAGGCGAGGGCATAGATGACTTGCAGCCGTTTGACCCCGATATATTTGCATCGGCGCTGTTCGATGAACAGGAGGCTTAATAATGGAGTTTATAGTTGCAACACATAATTATAAAAAATTGAATGAAATTTCCCGCATACTAAAGCCTCTTGGTATAAAGGCATTGACAGATGCCGAGCTTGGAATTAAACTATCGGAAGTTGAGGAAACAGGACAGACATTTGAGCAAAACGCCGCCATTAAAGCCCATGCGGCATGCAGGCAAACAGGGCTTCCTGCAATAGCTGACGATTCGGGGCTTGAGGTGGATGCGCTGGGCAACGCACCGGGTGTTCATTCGGCTCGGTATGCGGGCGAAAATGCCACTGATTCGGACCGCATACTTAAGTTGCTTGCAGAGATGGCCCATGTGCCCGAGCACGAACGCACAGCAAGGTTCGTTTCTGCAATATGCTGTGTGTTTCCAAACGGCGATGTTGTGACTGCACGGGGCGAATGTGCAGGGCGTATCGGGTATGAACCGATCGGCTCCAAAGGGTTTGGTTATGACCCGATATTTATTGTACCTCAGGGTCGTTCTTATGCGGAGCTTTCGGACAGTGAAAAAGATGTAATCAGTCATCGGGGCAATGCACTGCGGCTGTTTGCGGTAAAACTTCAACGATATCTTGATCAACAGAAAGGTGAATAATTATTGACAAGTAAACAACGCGCTTTTTTGCGCTCACTGGCAAATTCCCAAGACCCCATTTTGCACATTGGCAAGGAAGATATTTCTGATACACTGCTAAAGCAAGCGGACGATGCACTTACAGCACGCGAGCTTATAAAAGCCAGGGTGCTTGAAACCTGCGCCCAAACGCCCAAAGAAGCAGCAATAACCGTTGCCCACCGTACAAAGGCAGAAATCGTTCATGTTATTGGGCGTACCTTTGTGTTATATCGTAAAAATTTGAAAGAACCTAAAATAAAATTTTAAATTAATATTTAGGGATGTTTGCATATGAAAATTGCAGTATTCGGTGGAGCATTCAACCCGATACATTATGGGCATTTGCAGCTGTCTCACGAATTTGCGAAACGGCTAAAGCTTGACAAGGTAATGCTGATTCCGTCATCTACGCCGCCGCACAAGCTGTACGCCGATATGGCACCGGGCAAAGACAGGCTTGAAATGTGCCGCCTTAGCGTTGAGGGCGATCCTTTGTTTTTGGTATCAGATATCGAAATTGAGCGGGCAGGCGCAAGCTTTACGGCAGATACGCTTGATAAATTGACCGAGCTTTATCCTAACGCTCGGTGGTACCTTATCACGGGTGCAGATATGTTTTTGACCCTGGGCACATGGCACCGGTTTGACGACATTGCGCGCATGGCAATACTATGCACAGCGCCCCGTGACGATATTGAAAGTGCAAAACTTCGGGAATATGCAGCAGTGCTTGAAAAACGCGGTGCCAAGTGCATGATTGAGGATATACCCAAAACCGACATATCATCCACGAAAATACGGCGACTAATAGCCGCAGGCAAAGACATAGATGGATTTGTACCAACCGCGGTTAAGGATTACATTTATGAAAACTCACTTTATAAAAATGTAATTGACAGCACCGAAAATGCAGATGCACAATTTATAGAAATAATACGCGGCCGACTTACCCCGTATCGTTTTCGCCACTCGATAGCCGTAGCCGAGCAGGCAAAGCATTTAGCTTTGCTGTACGGCGCTGACCCGAAAAAGGCATATACCGCCGGAATATTTCACGATATAATGAAAGACGAGCCTAAAGCTGCGTTGTTGCAAATGCTAAGTGACTTTGGTATAATACTCAATAACGCTCAGATGGCGTCACCGTGTTGCTGGCACGCGATTGCAGGTGCCGAATTTGTCCGCAATATCCTTAAAATCGGCGACGATGATATCATAAATGCAGTGCGGTATCATACGACTGCACGGGCAGGCATGTCACCCCTTGAAAAGACAATATTTATTGCCGATTTTACATCCCTTGACAGGGATTATCCCGATATTGATGAAATGCGCCGTCGCGCCGAATTCGGAAGCGAGGTCGCCATGGAATACGCGCTATCATATACAATTCGCGAGTTGCTTAATAAGTCTGCGGTTATACTTCCCGACGCGATTGATGCATATAATGAAATAATTGCTTTAAAACAAAAGGAGAGCGACAATTATGCCGCAACAAAGCCGCCGCAAAAGTAGTTCCGGCCGTGCCGTGTCTGCCAAAACCAGACGAATGCCTACAAAGCAAAAAGTGATAATATTTATTCTTGTCACGGTTATCTTGTCCATGCTTACTTTTTTGATTGTTGGCGGCATACAAGTATATCGTGTTATAGTGTCGCCACGCGGCAATGTTGAGGATGTCCAGCTCACTTCTCATGACAAAACGCCCTCGAAACATGCCGGCAGTGTATCTTATTATGTGCTTGGGCTGCTTGGAGAGCAAATCACCGATCCCACCGAAATGCTATCAATAATGTGCTGGGACAGAAAACAAAACACCTTGAATATACTACAGCTGCCACAGGACACATATCTTGGAGAAACCGGTCAATGGGCAGTCAAGCGCGTGGCCGATGTCTGGGGCAACCCCAAGCCTCTCGACTGGTGCGCCTCCTGCCGCCGACAGGTGGAAGCGACCGAAATAGAGGATGGCAAACATGTTGCTGTATGCCGCACCACGATAACGAAAATGCCCGGTTCGGCCTCACAGGATTTATGTGATGTATTCAACGATTTATTAGGGCTTCCGGTCGACGGGTATTTTCTATTCCACCAACAGGCGCTTGTCAAGCTTATAAACCTTCTGGGCGGCATCGATGTCGATTTAGAAAATGCAATTAGCGTAAATAATATTGATTATAAAAAAGGAATACAAACCCTTGATGGTGACGGGGCACTGTATTATGCGCTTAACCGTAAAAGCGGAATTGACGGTGATATTGACAGGTTGGTGCGTCAACGCAAGGTGTTTGTCGCCTTATTCCAGCGTCTTGCAAGCAAATCAAAAAACAGTCTTACCAACAGCTATATCGGTCCTCTTATGAACGGCTCAACTCCCCTGCGCTCGGATTTTAACAGAACGCAAATGGTTGATTTGATAGTTGAGATGAACAGCTTGGCACCGTCTTCGATGACGGCATATGTAATGCCGGGGCGCTCCGCTAAGGTTGGAGGCAAAACGTATTTTGCACCTCACCCGGATTCACTACTATCACTGCTAAATCAATCTTTTCGCCCATATGTCGGGGCATTGACAAAAGACATGATAATTGCAAAAGAACTTGGCAGCGGTAATGTGTCGAATACTCGACGCCAAGTGTTGTCCGAAATAGCCGTCGAACAATCGGGAGTCGTTGTGACTACGACAACTGAAACGGCTTCGACTACGGCCAAAAAATAATTATAATGAAAGCGGGTTTATATGGAATCAAAGGATTTAGCAAGGCTTATTATTGGCTCACTTAACAATCACAAGGCGTCAAATATAAAAATAATCGGTATTAGAGATTTGACTATTATAGCTGACTATTTTGTAATTGCAGAGGGTTCGAGCTCTACGCAGGTAAAGGCACTTGCAGACTATGTCGAAACCGAGCTTGGCGATCAAGGCGTAAAGCCGTCGCGTGTAGAAGGATATCCGTCTGCGAATTGGGTTTTGATTGATTATGGCAGCGTAATCGTACACGTGTTTTATTCAGAAACCCGCCAGTTTTATGATTTGGAACGCCTGTGGAAGGACGGGCAGCAGTTAGAATTAACAGACTTTATAGATTCCACTGAAAGAGATGATTGAGTAATGACGTATAACCCGACCAAAATTGAAAAAAAGTGGCAAAAAATATGGGAAGACGAAAATACTTTTGCCGCCTTAAACAATTCTGACAAACCAAAGTTTTATGCGTTGGTAGAGTTTCCCTATCCATCGGGGCAGGGGCTGCATGTAGGTCACCCGCGGTCCTATACCGCGCTTGATGTAGTTGCCCGCTGCCGGCGCCTGCAAGGTTACAATGTGCTCTACCCAATGGGGTGGGATGCTTTCGGACTGCCTACCGAAAACTATGCAATAAAAAACCATATTCACCCCGAAATTGTCACCAAAAACAATATTGCGCGCTTTAAATCCCAGCTTAAATCTCTTGGGCTTTCTTTTGATTGGACGCGTGAAATTAACACAACTGATCCATCATATTATAAATGGACACAATGGATTTTCCTAAAGCTTTTTGAGCGGGGTCTTGCTTATAAAAAGAAAATGGCTGTCAACTGGTGCAGCTCTTGCAAATGCGTGCTTGCAAACGAGGAGGTTGTGTCGGGAGCATGTGAGCGTTGCAATGGAGAGGTTGTCCGAAAAGAAAAAAGCCAGTGGATGTTAAAAATAACTGAATACGCCCAGCGTTTAATTGATGATCTATCAACCGTTGATTATCCTGAAAGGGTACGCGCACAGCAACTGCATTGGATAGGTCGCTCCACCGGCGCTCAAGTAAGGTTTGATACCACGGCAGGTGACCCGATTGAGGTGTTTACAACACGCCCCGATACACTGTTTGGCGCCACATATATGGTCATGGCACCTGAACATCAGCTTATTGAAAAATGGGCGCAAAATTTAAAAAACATTGATGAGGTGCGCTTATATCAAGCCGAAGCCGCAAAAAAATCCGATTTTGAACGCACCGAGGTTGCCAAGGATAAAACAGGCGTTATGCTTGACGGCGTTAGAGCCGTAAACCCGGTTAACGGGCGTGAAATTCCCATTTTCCTTTCTGATTATGTATTGGCTTCATACGGAACAGGCGCGATAATGGCAGTGCCCGGACATGACACCCGCGACTGGGAATTTGCAAAAAAATTCGGCCTTGAAATCATTGAGGTGGTAAAGGGTGGCAATATTGAGGTTGAGGCATTTACCGACTGCGAAACCGGCATTATGGTTAATTCCGGATTTTTAAACGATCTTTGTGTAGAAGAGGCAAAAGAAAAAATCACCAATTGGCTTAACGAAAAGGGTATTGGAGAGAGCAAAGTCAATTATAAATTAAGAGACTGGGTGTTTTCACGCCAGCGTTATTGGGGCGAGCCCATACCGATTATCGATTGTCCCAAATGCGGTTTTGTTCCAATCCCTGAGGATCAACTCCCGCTGCGTTTGCCGAGAATTGAAAACTTTGAGCCCACAGAAAACGGCGAGTCACCGCTTGCGTCAATACACGATTGGGTAAATGTATCTTGTCCAAAGTGCGGTGCCGATGCCAAACGCGAAACTGACACCATGCCGCAATGGGCAGGATCATCGTGGTATTTTCTGCGATATACCGACCCTAACAATGACAAAGAACTTGCGTCAAAACAGGCAATTTCCTACTGGCTGCCGGTTGACTGGTACAACGGGGGAATGGAGCATACAACCCTCCACCTGCTTTACAGCCGTTTCTGGCATAAATTTTTATATGATATAAATGTCGTGTCAACGCCCGAACCCTATGCCAAGCGTACAAGTCACGGTATGATACTGGGTGAAAACGGTGAGAAGATGTCTAAATCCCGGGGCAATGTTGTCAACCCGGATGAAATAGTTCAGGAGCACGGTGCAGATACGCTGCGGCTTTACGAAATGTTTATCGGCGACTTTGAAAAGGCAGCGCCCTGGTCAAGTGCAAGCATACGGGGTTGCCGTCGTTTTCTCGAGCGCGTCTGGACACTTTCAGAAAATATTATACCCGGTGACGGACTGAGGGCGCAAACTGAAGCAGCGTTTCACAAAACAATTAAAAAAGTAAGCGAAGATATTGAAAACCTCAAATACAACACCGCGATTGCCGCGCTTATGGCTTTGCTCAACACGGTTACTGATTTAGGCGGCATTACGCGCGAGGAATACAGGGTGATGCTTATATTGCTAAACCCATTCACACCTCATATCACCGAGGAGCTGTGGGAGATGGCTGGTTATGACGGTTGTATTTGCGAATCTCAGTGGCCTAAGTACGATGCCGCAAAATGCGTTGAACAGTCAATTGAAATTGCCATTCAGATAAATGGCAAGGTGCGTTCACGCATTACCCTCCCTGCCGATATTCAAAAAAACGAGGCAATAGCTGCAGCTAAATCAGACCAAAAAATTGCACATGCGATAAGCGGCAAAAAAATAGTGAAAGAGCTTTATATTCCCGGCAAGATTATTAACTTAGTTGTTAAATAAAAATTGAATTATTTTAAAATCCGCCGTCTTGGCGGATTTTTTATGCCAAAAAATAGTTGACGGTCAAACGAACCTGTGATATAATTCAGATGAACGCATAGAATAACATATGACCCGATATTAAAGGAGGTATGTACAGTTATGAATTTGCCGGGTACCACATTGCCGGTGTTGCCACAATTTAAAGCTGACGCGTTTGAGGCAATTCGACCCATATTTGCTATTTCGCCCGGGGGGTTATTACTGTCACAGATTGCTGAAATGACTGGTCTTGGTGCAAGCACAATCCAAAACTGGGTTAAGCGAGGCTGGGTGCCGAGACCGAGCGGTAAAAAGTATGGTGAAACACAGGTGGCAAGGATACTGCTTATTAATCTACTTCGTCCCGCAATGCATCTTGACCAAATAGTGGCTCTATTAAGCTATGTCAATGGCAGCGTAGATGATCGCAGCGACGACATTATTCCGGAACCACGTCTTTACAGCATTCTGTGCCAAGCAATCTTTGATATGGAAAAAAGCGATAATATTTCTTACTCCTACATACGCAAATTGACCGAAAAATTATTGGAAGATTATGAGGGGCCTGTTCCCGATGCATCAACGCGGCTGGGCGACGCGCTGTGTATAATGCTTTTGAACGTGGCAGCGTCCGGACTAATGGAAAAAGCGGCAACCATTTATAATAGCATTGAGTCGGCATAGTCCTGCATACAATTAACAAAGGGTAGCCGATTGTGAAATGCACGGGTGGGCACAGAATATGCGGTTTTATCAAACGCTCGCTCAGCATGCCGTTTAACAAAGAGGGAAAGGAGGGCGAACTATGATTGATTGGTGGAATGAACTGTCAGTTATGCACCAGATATTTTATATGCTTGCAATACCATCAACAGTGATACTGATTATTCAGACTGTGCTGTTAATGTTCGGGTTTGGTGATGCGCACGAAGCTGACGGCGACATTTCAGCTGATGTCGAAACGGATATTGATGTGCCTGCAGATCAGGGGGCAGAGCATGGAGAGGGGCTTCGAATACTCACCGTTCGCGGCATTGTCGCGTTTTTAGCGGCAAGCGGCTGGGTTGGAGTGGCGGCTCTTGATATGGGTGCAGGCACCATAACAGCGTCACTGCTATCCATCGTTGCCGGATTGGGCGCGCTTGTTATAGTAGCAGCAATTTTTCGCGCATCAATGAAATTACAGCAAAGCGGTAATCTGGATTTGCAAAATGCGGTAGGCGTGACCGGTGAAGTATATGTACGAATACCTGCCGGCGGACGCGGCAAGGTAACGCTTATTGTCCAAGGGCGTTTTATGGAGCTTGATGCAGTTTGTAACGAGCGGGAACTTAAAACCGGCGAGCAAATAAAGGTTGAGGCTGTTACACAAAGCAATACACTGATAGTATCACCTGTAAAAAAATTAACAACTACAAAGGAGTGCAATTAATGAATTATCCTATTTTAGCAGCAGCAATTCCCCCATCCGCACTGCTTGGTGCAGTTGTCGGCATAGTCCTTCTGTTCAGTTTGGTTTTGGTGTTGTTTTCAAGGTTTAGGCGCTGTCCATCAGACAAAATTATGGTCATTTACGGTAAGGTGGGACAGAATAAGGACGGCACAGCGCGCTCGGCACGTTGCATACACGGTGGCGCTGCATTTATAATCCCTGTTATTCAGGCTTACGAATACCTTGATCTGACACCGATTTCATTAAGTGTGGATTTAGAAAGCGCGTTGTCAAGACAGAACATACGTATTGATGTGCCTTCCCGTTTCACTGTCGGCATTTCCACCGAGCCGGGCATTATGCAAAATGCGGCAGAACGACTGCTCGGTCTTCGACTTCAGGAGATTCAGGAGCTTGCCAAAGACATTATATTCGGTCAAATGCGTTTAATTATTGCGACTATGCAAATAGAGGAAATTAATACCGACCGTGATAAATTTCTCGATGCCGTTTCTGCTTGCGTCGAGGGTGAGCTTAAAAAAATAGGGTTACGCCTTATCAATGTGAACGTTACTGACATTAGTGACGAATCGGGATACATAGAAGCGCTAGGTAAGGAAGCAGCTGCCAAAGCCATTAACGAAGCACGTATCAGTGTAGCCGAACGCAACCGCGAAGGCTCAATTGGCGAGGCAAACGCGGTTCGCGACGAGCGCGTATCGGTTGCAGCGGCAAATGCCCAAGCCGTTGACGGCGAAAATAATGCCAAAGCAAATATAGCCAAGTCCGACGCAACACGGCGCGAAGCGGAAGCTGAAGCGCAGCGGCGTGCTGTAATTGCCGAAAAGAAAGCCGAGGCAAAAGCTAAGGAAGAGGCATACGAGGCTCAGCAGCTCGCTGAACAGGCCCGTGCAAACCGCGAGCTTGCAACTCAGCAGGCAGATGTTATAGTAAAGGCAAAGATTGAAAAAGAGCGTAAAGAGCTTGAAGCAGAGGCCGAGGCAGAGCAAACACGCCGTCGTGCACGAGGTGAAGCCGATGCTATTTTTGCCAAGATGGAAGCGCAGGCGCGCGGTATCCAGGAAATTTTGAACAAACAGGCTGACGGCTTTGCAAATCTTGTAAAAGCGGCAGGAGGCAGTGCTGATTCCGCAGTACAGCTTATGATTGTCGATAAAATTGAAGAGCTGGTTAAAATCCAGGTCGAGGCTGTTAAAAACCTTAACATCGATAAAGTCACTGTTTGGGACAGCATGGGCGGCAAGGACGGTTCTCCGACAACTGCAAACTTTTTGTCGGGTATGATGAAATCCATTCCTCCGCTAAATGACACTTTTAAAATGGCGGGATTGCAGATACCGGATTTTTTAGGTAAACAAATTGAAAGTAATTCAGCGGTTAATACTACCGAAAATGTGAGTGCAGAGTAAATCCGCCACACAATCAAATATTGCGAAGCGGTAACTGGCCAACATGTTGCACGATCCGTAGGGCGCGATGTCCCCCATCGCGCCGATCATGCAGAGCATTAATGAATAGAGAATCGAGGAGGGGTAGCATTGTTTAACCGCCCTTATATAAAACAACTGGCCAAAGGCCGTATGTCCGGTCGTATGGGCAACGCGATAGCCGCCGGACTGCTGGCTATGCTGCTTGGCGGTTTGGGCTCAGCCAATGCTCCAAAATTTAATTTTAAAGACAAATCGGATTCTTTGCACTCTGACATTGTCTTTGTTGTGCTGCCGATCATTTTTACAATAGGGCTATTTGCGGTTGCGTATTTTATTTTGGTGGGAAATGTTATTCACATTGGAGCGCGTGGATGGTTTTTGCGTTATTGGCGTGGAGAATATCCCCCGGTTGGCGAACTTTTTGCAGGGTTCAGGGTGTATTCGTCATTTGTAACCACCGGACTGCTCAGAAGTGTTTATCTGTTTTTATGGTACCTTTTATTTGTTATACCGGGTATTGTTATGAGTTATGCTTATAGCATGGCCGATTATATCGTTTACGAATACCCACACATACCGGCTGCTCATGTGCTCGAACTAAGCAAGCGTATGACTTATGGACACAAAGCTGATCTTTTCGTTTTTGATCTTAGTTACATGGGTTGGATGATCGTGTCGGCATTTACATGCGGTATATTAGGCATAGCTTATGTCAATCCGTATATGTTCACTGCTCATGCAGGCATTTATGAGTATATAAAAGATGATGCGTTGCGCCGTGGTATAGTGCGACCCGAGGATTTTGGGTTGTCGCCCATGTAAAATTATATTAAAACGCCATAATAATGCCCTTATCATTTGCATATAAAGAGCTTACACCTCTTGTGGGTACGACTAATATTTCTTTAAAATTATGGCGCTCCTTAATTAGATTCATCAGCTTTTCCGCAAGCCCCGGATTATTGCAGTGGGTAATAACCATGCTCTCCCCGTCTGTAGATTTTCCGCTTTTATCAATTGTAGCGGATAGCTTTTCTAAAACTTGATTTTGCCCACGAGCGTGAGAAAACAGTGCGATGTTTCCGTCACCGTCCGACCCCATAATAGGTTTTATATTTAAAACAGATATTAGCTTTCCGGTTATTTTGCCAAGTCTTCCGTTCTTGACCAAATTATCAATACTATCTAACACAAAATATGTTTTCATCTCTTTTATAAAGCTATTGATAGAAGAGATAATCTTAGATTTATTAATTCCGTCATTAATCATATTACGCAGTTTTAAAGCAATCAACACTTCTCCGGCAGAAGCGCTTTTTGAATCAAAAACATGTACTTCTGCTCCTTTTTCCTCAGCTAAGGATTTTCCCAGCATAGCACTTGCAAATGATCCTGACAGATTACCGGAAATGGTTATGGCAAAGGATGTAACAGCTTCAACAAAAGCATTCTTATACATTCCAGGTGAAGGGCATGCAGAGCCGATTTTGCCGCTGTAGCTTCTCATTTTTCTCATAAATTCATGTAGGTTTAATTTTTCATCATCAGTGAAGCTTTCTTCACCCAGATTAAGGCTGAGCGGAACAGATACAATATCCAATTTTTGTCTCAAATCAGGCGTTAAATCGCAGCAGCTGTCTGCAATAATTTTATAACTCATAAAACCCACCCCATAATATTTTTGGCAATTAAACTTAATTAAACTTATAGATAAGTAGATAAGATAAAAACCGCCGGCTTTGTAGAACCGACGGTTTTTCACTGGTCGGAGTGACAGGATTCGAACCTGCGGCATCTTGCTCCCAAAGCAAGCGCGCTACCAACTGCGCTACACCCCGTTTTATCTGTTGAGAGCATAAATTAATTAAGCGCATAAAGATTATAATACGAGGCGGAGCTTGTTGTCAATACCCGAGAAAACCGAGAAAAGGAATAACCAGAGACAAACCCCCAGAAAAGCGGGATTATAGTTGTCTTTAGTAAATATTATATATTATATACCTTAGCTTGTATAGTCCTCCAGCAAAGATGCAAGGGACTGCTCGTCAAATACTTCTATACCGTCATACAAACGTTGCTGTTCTTCCTCGGGCAGCGATGGCAGGAAAACGTCGAACACCTGATTCGGCGAAGTATCTGGCGGTATAAAGATAGCAAGCTTGTCCTCCCACGCGCCTATAATATAAAGAGGCCTTATCGTAGTTGATTGGGGCGGATTCACTGAAGTCGTAATATTGGTATTAATGGATGTCGTTGTTGCAGCATATGATACTTCGGAGGTTGTCGGCAACTCCCTTCTTTGATAAAGCGCAACTATAACAGCTGCAAGCAATAATATTGCAGCTGTTGCCACGGCGCCGACCGTCCGTTTATCCATTTTTACTTCATTCCTTATTTTTCATGTTATTCTTTATTATTTCCCACTTATAAGCAATTTAAACCAAAATTACGTTAGTATAAAGTTACAGAATTGTATTTGACAATTATGGTGCTCTGCTATAAGATAATTGTGCGTTATTATAAAAACTAATCCTGTAGTAAAAATGCAAATGAAGGAAGGTGAATGGCAGGATGAGCAGGAGTATTAGAACAGCAAAAGGCAAGTCGTTTTTCCGCAAAAAGCCGGTGCGCATAGCGATGCGTATGCTGAAAGCCACCATGAAATGCATTCTGACCATATTCCTTATAGGTACGATTACAGTAAGTGTTTTTGGCTGTGTTATGGCTGTTTACGTTGTCACAAATTATAAAGGTACAGAGGGCATACCCGATTTAAAAAACATCAATTTAAATCAAAGCAGTATTATTTATTGCAAAAACGACAATGGGGAATTTGTAGAAAATCAGCATGTTCAAGGCGCCAACAGTATTTGGAAAGACTTGAATAAAATACCGATAAACATGCAGAATGCAGTCATTGCAATTGAGGATGAGCGTTTTCGTGAGCATTACGGTGTTGATTGGAAGCGCACAGTGTCGGCAATTGCCAATCTTGTTTTCAAGTTTTCCTCCCACGAATACGGTGGATCAACAATTACACAACAGTTGATTAAGAACCTTACAAAAGATGACGATGTTAGAATTTCGCGCAAAATTCGTGAGATTTTTCGTGCGATCGAAATGGAACGAAGCTCTTACACAAAAGACCAAATTTTAGAGGCTTATCTGAACATTCTGCCCTTAGGCAGCGTATCCGGTGTGGGTGCTGCTGCAAATTACTTTTTTGCTAAAGATGTTGAGGATTTGACAATTGCAGAATGTGCGGTGATTGCAGGTATAACGCAAAGCCCCTCAAGCTACAACCCTTATATGCATCCGGACAACATTAAACGGCGTCAGCGACATGTTCTAAACAAAATGTATGAATTGGGCTTTATTACCGTAGATGAATACAAGCAGGCATATAACCAGGAGCTTATATTTAAAAGCAGCATGCGCCGTGTGGATGTGCAGGATTATTACGCTGATTTGTTGACCGAACAGGTTATAGAAGATCTTATGAAAACTTATGGGTACTCTACGGAATGGGCAACTCAAATCTATTTTCGCGGAGGGCTAAAGATATATTCGGCTAAAGACCCCGAACAGCAGAGAAAAGTTGAGAAAATATTTGAAAACGACGATAAAAATTTTCCCAAGCCTAATAAAAATGATAAAGAGGACCCGCAAGCCGGAATAGCCATTATAGATTATAACGGCCGGCTGGTTGCCACTGTTGGAGGACGGGGCGAGAAAACAGCCAACCGGGTGTTCAACCGTGCGGTAGATGCAACACGACAGCCCGGATCGTCAATTAAGCCTCTTGCAGTGTATACTCCGGCGATTAATTTAAACCTTGTAAATTTTTCTACGATTGTAAAGGATAATAAAATCACATTGCGAGATGGCAGCAAATGGCCAAATAACTATGGAAAATATAAATATGGCGCTATGCCAATTGAGGAGGCGTTACAGCGTTCTCTCAACACTGTGCCTGCCCAGCTTATGGAAATGATAACGCCCCAGCGCAGTTTTGATTTTGTTACACAACGACTTCATTTGTCGACGCTGGTAAAATCCGCAAGAGTAAATGATCAGATAAGCACAGACATAGACTTTGCGCCAATGACACTTGGCGGACTGACTTATGGGGTCAGGTGCATAGAAATGGCTGCGGCTTTTCAGGTTTTCGGAAACGGCGGCATTTACAACAAACCCTATACTTATTATAAAGTTATGCGTGACGATGAAGTATTGCTTGAAACCAAGCCTTTAAATGATAAGGTTATAAGCGAGGATACCGCATATGTAATGAACCGCCTGCTCCAGCGTGTAGTTGTTGGTCCTCACGGAACCGGAAGAGGACAAAAGATTGGCAGTTTTGAGACCTTTGGCAAAACCGGAACAACCAATGATAATAAGGATGTTTATTTTGTGGGCGGAACACCATACTATGTCGGAGCGTGCTGGTTTGGATATGATAACAACCAGTGGCTGCGTGTTACCTCCTATGCCAAAAGTTTATGGAAAAAATCCATGGATGCGTTACATTCTGGTCTTGGCAAAAAGACGTTTGACAAAAAGGGCAATACAATAGAGGCATCTTATTGCTATCAGACAGGATTGCTTGCGTCAAAAAATTGTAAAAACAGAGCAATTGGTGTATATAAGCCTGATAATGTGCCAGATTTATGTCATGTGCATGGCGGCGTAAGCATTGCAACAAAGCCGGTTACATCAACCCAGTCAACAGAAAAGTCAACGACTACCTCATCAAGCACATCATCGTCTCAAACATCATCGTCGACTACAACCAAACCGGAATCATAAAAACACCCCCCTTAAGGGCAGATACCGTAAGGGGGGTTAATAATGCAATGTGTTATCAGAACATTCCGGAAACATCGTCCACAAGGTCGCCAACATTGCGAAGAGCTTTACCAATATTCTTCTTTAGTCCTTTTTTGTTTTTTCGGACATACATCGATCCTACAGCGCCTACAGCAATACCCACCATTGCACCCATGCCAACGCCGCGCACGAATCGGTTGATACCTTTGGTCATATAAATCCCCCCGAATAAATTTGTATATACAAAAATTTGGACGGTCAATACCTTCCTTGAATATTGTTTCGCAAAATAATGATTTCAAACGGTGTAATAAATGGCAAGAGTTAAAGAAAGGTTTGTTTTTTGAAAATGTCAATAATAAATATTGTTTTAATTGAGCCAGAGATACCGCAAAATACCGGAAATATCAGCCGAACATGTGCCGTGACAGGCGCGCACTTACATTTAATCGGACCAATGGGCTTTAGCATAGATGACAAGCATCTTAAACGAGCGGGCTTGGATTATTGGCATTTGCTTAATTTAAAAGTGTATAAGAATGTTGATGAGTTTTTTGCGCTTAATAAAGGGCCATTTTATTTTTTTACAACAAAAGGAAAAAAGGTTTATACCGATGTTTCTTATCCGGACGGATGCTACCTTGTTTTCGGAAAGGAAACTGCCGGGATTTCGGAAGAGCTGCTTACACGCCATATAGATAATTGTGTGCGCTTGCCCATGCTCGACAACGAAACTGCTCGTTCGCTAAATCTTTCCAACACTGTGGCCGTTGGTGCATATGAAGTGTTACGGCAGTGGGGATTTGAAAATTTAAGACTTGAGGGAAAGCTCAACGAATAGTTTTTGTTATAAGGCAAAATAAATTGACAAAAAGCGAGCATTGAAGTATAATGTCAGAGCTGTGAATTCCACGGCCATGTATTTTTTCGCAACGGGGTGTAGCTCAGTTTGGTAGAGCGCTTGGTTCGGGACCAAGAGGCCGTGTGTTCAAGTCACATCACTCCGACCACAACAAAGCCCGCATGAACACTATGTTCGTGCGGGCTTTGCTATGCATAAGTCGGAGAGCGTTCCAGCTCTCAAATAAATCGTTAAATATTATTATATTTCTCAGCAATAGCTGCCACATCAAGCCGAATGGCCTCGCGCAATTCCGCTGGTGATAGCACCTCAACTAAACGCCCATACTGAATCGCCCACATTCTGATGCCGTTATCGGAACCTGTAACTCGAACTTGAATATAACCGTCGTTTTTTTCGGGCAAAACCGTAATATCCTTGCCGAACCAGTCGATGACATCACCGATGCGTTCTTCTTTCAGTTTGATAATCGCTGAAACCTTTTTCCCGTCATACATATTCAGGGCATATTTGGTATATTCCGCAATATCGAGTGAATTGCTTTTATAGGGGAGATTCTCGAACGGAATGGCCTTTGTATCCAGCGCTTCAACATCGGTAATTAAATCAATTCTGAAATTTGTGACTCGGTCATGC
>DHNF01000117.1:10411-12865 GCA_002409375.1 Ruminococcaceae bacterium UBA5423 | reverse complement strand
TTTCATAGTTGCAAACCAGATAATAGCGACCATTACAACAAGCAATTTGATAAGGGTCTACTTCATATTTGTACTCATGCCTTGTATGGAGATTTAAATCCAGTCCATACCGATTGTAAATGAACTGTACTTTGCAGTGAGTATCAATCGCCTCATCCAGCAGTTCAATATTTAAAAACACCTGGGGGTTATCTGTATGCACCCATTTGTCCGCCTGTAAAACATGCGGGATACGCTTGGACAGATACGCCGTAGCAAGCTTAGACAATTTTTCAATTAGATCCCGCGCGTAATTTCCGCTGATATATCGGGATGCAAGAACACTGTCAATCAACATCCGTACTTCCGAGTCTGTAAACAGCGGTTCTCGAAGATAATAACCAGCGTTATTTTCCTCATAGGTTTCAATATCAATCCCCGCATTGATGAGGGCGTTTATGTTGCGCCCAATGGCTTTACGGTCGCAACTCATTCCGTATACATCCCGAACCAATGCCGCAATCTCACTTTGAGTAAGCCGATGGTTCACATCTGAATATCGCTTAAGAATTTCATAAACAAATAATATAAGTATTTTCTTCGAGCCTGTATTATCCATTTTTCAGCCCCCTTAGCCATATAATACCACAAATTATGGGTTAAAAGTAGACCAGTAAAAGACCTGTAAAATAATATTTTGCATAAAAAGATAAGTTATTACCATTTATAGGGCAATCCACCCTGCTAACGGCCAACTATACCACGGATTTGACCAATGTAGAGTCTGCATGTAAAAAGCCCTGTTTTTGTATTAAAGTTTTGACAATTATCCAATGTAAAACCCGCATGAACATTATGTTTATGCGGGTTTTAGTTTTGCAAAAATTAGTGGTAAATGGATTGCTCGTCAATTTCTCATTTAGCGTTGACATTGGAATAATCTTACAGTATTATCATATTAAAGATTGTATAATAAGTGGTACGGCAAGTGAACAATTAAATATAGACTGGGGATGGTGGTATGAAATTATTAGCCAAAATTGCGTTATTTCTTGTTAGTTTTAACCTTTTAGCCTTCACTGCAATTATTTGTGTGCATGGCGAGGATGCAAAACTGGCGGCAAGTGAGTTGTATGCTGCTTGGCAGGAAAATGAATGGCCGGAAGATGTGGGTGGCTTTTACATTGAATCAGGTATATATGTAATTTCTATTGTTAATATAAACGATGCCCGCATCAATGAGATTAAGTCCGGTATTTCTGATAAGGATAATGTGGATTTTGTAAATTGCAAGTATCCATATAATGAACTTGAAACTGTTTTTGCACAGCTTGACAAACAAGTGTGGACAACAGGCAATGTTCGTACTTTAGGAATTGATATTAAAGAAAATAATGTTAGAATAGGCGTCAGTCCGGATGAAGTTGATAAATTTAGACAAATATATAGCAAGCTCTATGGCGATAGGGTGTCGGTATCGGCACAGGAACCTATTGTGCCAGTTAGCAGCAATTATAATTTTATATTTACCGGTGTATATATCACTGTTTTTTTATTGCTTATAGTAATTGCTATCCTGCTTGTTATGTTAAGGAAGATTAAAGTAAGGAAAGATTAATATTATGGATCAAATCAAAGTTTTGGCAATTGGAAACAGTTTTTCTCAGGACGCAGTTGAATATGTCAGAGCGATATCGGCGTGCTCTGGGGCAGATGTATTGGTTGGCAACTTGTATATCGGTGGGTGCTCGCTTGAACAGCACTGGAACAATGTCAAAGATAATTCCCGTTCGTACACTTATTTCAGATTTGGTGAAGTCGGGCAAGAGGTTGAAAACTCAGCAATACTCGAAACTCTGCAATTAGAAAACTGGGATTTTGTTACCTTTCAGCAGGCAAGCTATGCCAGCGGTCAGCCGGATACATATGAGCCATATCTTAGCCTGTTATCCGAATTTGTGAAAAAGAATGCCCCTGGGGCAATGCAGCTTATTCATCAAACATGGGCATATGAAATTGACAGTGATCACGAGGGATTTGCAAGCTATAACAACGATCAAAGCACGATGTTTTCAGCGATTAAAGATGCCTACTCCAAAGCATCGCAAAGTATTGGAGTAAGGTTGATCCCATGCGGCGAAGCAATGCAGTTTGCAAGAAAAACCAAGCCCTTTGGTTATTCAAACGGCGGCAAATCGCTGTGCCGAGATGGTTTTCATGCCAGTATACCGCACGGCCGTTTTCTTCTGGGGGCTGTATGGTTTGAGGTGATTACACAAAAAAGTATATTAGAAAACACATATTTGCCCTTGAATGAAGCTGACACAATCAGTCAAGAAGAAGCAGTTGTTCTTCGCAAATGTGCTCACGAGGCAGTGAAGCTGTATAGATAAAAGTGACATTAACATTAAAGCAAAATGACAAAAGAAAGTTCAGGTGTTGTATGAGGTTGACAAACAAAACACTTAAAATTTT
>DHNF01000117.1:6791-10293 GCA_002409375.1 Ruminococcaceae bacterium UBA5423 | reverse complement strand
CAAAACACTTAAAATTTTAGGTATAATGTTAACTGTTGGTTTGTATATAGTGTGCTTTCTGTTGAATTGGCCTGAAGTCGGAAATAATTTTGCAATAAGCATTAGCTTTTGCATACTTTATGTTTTATCATTGCTAATGCTTTCATTTTTTTATGGAAAGAGCAACTGCTATATAATTTTGGTTTCCGTATGCTTTGGGATTATATTACTGGCTACAGCTTTGGCGTTAGTGCTTAAAAACTACAAATCCATTGGAGAATACTTTTTATTGGCGATTCCTGCAATAGTCTTTCTTTCGCCATTTGCACCAATAATAAACTCACTCCCGATTTTCGAGCCACCAATTGGATTAATAATGTTCATACTGCTTGTCTATGGTTTGATGTTTTTTGCCCATAGACTTGGAAGAACTCAAAAACAAGGTATCGCCTTTAGGCACAAATAATAAACATCTTTCTTATTTGGGTTATTCAGCAAACATTAATTTAGAGAATAGCATTACATATATGGCAACTTAAAAAGGAGAAACAATAAATGAAATCTGCATTTATCAGCGGCGGCAAATGGTACAAAGGCAATACACATGCTCATACGACAATATCTGACGGACGCATGATTCCTCAGGAGCTTGCTAATACATATAAAAGCAGAGGATATTCATTTTTGGCAATAACCGATCACAGACGATATGGAATTCACAGCGAGCTTCAAAGTGATAATTTTCTGATTTTTCCCGGGGTTGAATTGGATGTTGTAATCCCCGGTACATTCGAAGTGCATCATATCGTAGGAATCTCAACTCCGGATAAAAACAAATTTGCCCATGGGCACAAATTTGATTATGACGGGACAAAGCTTACGGGAAAATCAATAGCTGAATTGCTGGCAGACGGAGGGAATTATTGTATCTATGCCCATCCCACATGGTCACAAATCCGGTTTGAGGAATTTGATAAAGTTGAACCGATTATCGGTATGGAAATATTTAATTATACTACATACTTAGGCGGGAACACGGGATATGCCGACGCATATTTTGACCGTCTGTTATACGATAACAAGCGTGCATTTTGCTTTGCCTGTGATGATACCCACAACAACGGAAAAGCAGACTATGGCGGAGGTTTTATAATGGTAAAAGCAGAGGAGTTGTCCCACAAATCCATTATGCAGGCCATTTTGAAGGGCAGCTTTTATGCCTCAACAGGACCTGAGATTAAGGAGTTCTATATAGAAGACGGTATAGCACATATGAAAACATCTCCTTGCAAGACACACACATTCTATGCTACCAATCTTCGAGGGTTTGCACAGCATGTTGTCGGTGCAACCGAATTTTCATATAAATTAAACGGCAAAGAAAAGTTTATTCGCGCATTTTGCGAAGACAATAACGGTAAAAAAGCTTGGAGTCAGCCGATTTATCTTTAAGCTCTTAGAAATATCAGCAGTATTTTAGTTGAGCACAAAAAATTGTTCATACCACTAACATTTGGCAGCCTTTTAAATATACTTGCTGCAAAAACGCGGAGTCCGCGAAGTATTCTGATTAATTTATGCATCTTAACCGATGCATAAATTAGTTAAACGAGCCATCCCATATTGGCATATTTTCAATATATTTTCCGTTTACTGCTGGAACATAAAAAGCCCCATAGGTATTGATCCCATTATCCCGTTTCATACTGGGCATTTCCACATAAATGCGGTAATATGGAAGAAATATTTTTTCAGTACCGTTTGTTCGATAAATAAGCTCTATCTTTCTGCCATATTCCTCTCCAGAAAACTCCTCTGGTACCGTGGTGATATAATTTCCTTTCGATAAAAGTCGCTTTGCCTCGTTTGGTGTAATTACCGGATAATTACCGATTTTGTGTGATAAGTCCGGTTGGAATACACCAGCACCAAACAGGTTTCCATCATCATCGCAGTTGAATGTCACTTTGTTGAAATTGTAATTGATCATTTGCTCTAAAATATTTCCATTTTCATCGAAAAATTCAATGCTATAATTCTGCTGATTATATATGTCATAGTCTCCGCCGGTAATATTAGCCTTGGGCTTTTTCATATTGATAAAAGCTTTATATTTATTACTGAGATAGTCAGCAACTGAGACGAAATCTTCATAGGGTGCATAATAGGTAAAATTATATTCATTGGGAAGCGACACAGGCGGGTTGAATTTTACCGCTGCTGTTAAAGCTCCATTAACCTCCACCTCGATACCCTTATCTTTTATAAATACACGATTGATATTATAATAGTATTCCGGAACGGTATCTCTAAGCTTTTCAGTTATCTTATTTATAGTTTCTTCATCAGGGCGGTCGTCGGTAATTTCAAGTTGCTCTGCATCTATTCCTAATCTTTGCGCGATCTCCTTCAGACATGCTTTCATCTTATTTATATCAGCATCAGGAACTTGATAGTTTTCATCGTATGTGTGAACATTCTTAAACACCGGAAGATGAGTGACATTAACTTCCTCCGACCACGGGTTTGCATTTTTTAGTTCTGAAATATCATATGCCATATATCCTTCAAAGCCCATTCCGCCAGTAAAAAACCCCTTTGTATCCAATGACAATATCGGCAATTTTGAGTGGGTCTTTGGCCCGAATGTTATCAAAGAAAATGCAACAACTCCGATAATTAGTGCCATGCAGGCCGCAATTGCAGTCCACTTTTTCCATGCTACCTTATAAGCGAGCAAGCGATCAAAACATCTCTTATTATCGACATTAGCGGCTTGTTCCAACATATCATCTGATATTTGCCCGATAATGTTAGCCAGTCGTTCTTCTTTTTTCATAAAGCGATACCCTCCTTTACCAAATAAACCTTAAGTTTTTGTCTGATACGATTTAATTTTGTAGATACATTGCTTGCACTTAAGCCATACCGCAAAGCCAAGGATTCTACGCGCTCCATATAAAAATATCTTCTGATAAACAGAATACGGGTCTGAGGGTCAAGTCTTGTTAAAAAAGAATTCACCACTTGTATTGCTGTATCATCAGCAGAATCTTGAACATTCTCATTTGATGGAATACACTCATAAAGTTCCGAAAATATACTGTCAAGTTCAGCACTTCGTTTTTGGCGGTTACAATATCTTAGTTTGTCTAAAGCGAGGTTTCTTACAATTTTACTTATATAAGCAAGCAGGCAAAGCGGCTTTTGCGGGGGTATAGATTGCCAAGTCTTGAGGTATGTATCATTTTCACATTCTTCTGCATCTTCTTTGTTATATAAAATGTTATAAGCGATGCTATTACATAACTTTCCATATTTTTGCGATAATTCTTTTATTGCATATTCTGAGCGCTCAAAAAACAGTTCTATGATTTTTGTGTCTTCCAAATAATACTCCCCCTCTCCGTAAATAATTGGCCGCTCACCTATTAAGACGCTTTTTGATTATATATAGCACACAAATAAATAAACTTACAAAATCATTTTACCCCCTGCAGTTAATACTGTTTCTTGTTAAAAA
>DHNF01000117.1:0-6540 GCA_002409375.1 Ruminococcaceae bacterium UBA5423 | reverse complement strand
TTTAATGAGAATCAGTATAAGCAGAACAAATTGACAGCAGGGGGTAAAAGACTGGTTATACCGGTGGTTTGACAAATAGTAACAAAAAATAGCAGAAACCCTTTACTATTAATGAAAAATATGGTAATATTATAGATATATATGGAATATTTGGGTGAAGATACAGCTTTAAGGTGCGATTTATAACGAAACAAAAAAGACTTGCCCGAAGGCAAGTCTTTAGATCACACAATGTGAGGTTGGTTACCCAACGATTTCGGCAAAGCCTTATTTGAACCTATGGTGTTATTTTGATAGTACGCATATATTATAACTTCACTGGGGTTTCTTGTCAAGTATTTTTACAAAAATTTTGGTATATTCACATAAAATATGGGTTTGCGGGCGAATACAGTTAGTCAATACAATATTTTAAGGCGTTTTCCGATGAAACCATAACTTGTAGGGGCGATCGATCTGTGGCCGCCGTGCATTTGTAAAATAAGTTAATGAAAATTTGAAGAAGAATTTAAAGGAGGGTCACGTTATGAGAACTAACGAAGATTATTTTATCGGGTTAGATGTAGGTACGGATTCAGTAGGCTGGGCGGTAACCGATTTGCAATACAATATACTGAAGGCAAATCAAAAAGCGCTTTGGGGTATACGCCTATTTGACAAGGCTTTGACTGCTGCAGAGCGGCGTGGCTACAGGGCAAACCGCCGGAGGCTTGAAAGGCGCAAGCAAAGGCTGGAGTGGCTGCAGCAACTATTTGATGCTGAAATTAGCAAAGTGGATCCGGCATTTTTTCTAAGGCTACAGGAGAGCAAATTTTGTGAAGAGGACAAAACTAAAGGAACAATGCTTGGTAAATTCACCTTGTTCTCCGACGATGGTTTTACCGATATAGACTATTACAAAAGGTTTCCGACCATTTATCATCTTCGCAAAGCATTGCTGACGGAAGAAAGCTCTTTTGATATTAGGCTCGTATATTTGGCTGTGCATCATATCATCAAACACAGGGGGCATTTTTTGTTTGATGTTAATGTTTCCGGGGAAACATTAACATTTGAAACCGTATTTACTACACTTACCCGCCATCTTCTTGACGAATATGAAATCGAGTTAGACCTGCGTGATGTAAAAGCTTTTAAAGCCCATATTAAGGACCGCTCTTTAGATATTACAAAAAAGAAGAAAGTCCTTAAAGAAGATGCGGGCGTTTTAAAAAGCCAGCCTATGCAAAATGCAATTATTGAAATGTTGGCAGGTGGCACTGTGAGGTTGGCAAACCTGTTTCAGGATGATGCCCTAAAAGATGCACAAGTCAAAAGTTTATCATTGCAAGATGATTTTAATGAAAAAGAGGCATCTCTTGAGGCTGTATTAGGAGATCGAATTGAGCTGATACGCCATACTAAGGCGGTATACGACTGGGCGGTGCTTGATGATATATTGAACGGGCAGAAATATATTTCATGTGCAAAAGTGATGAGTTATGACAAGCACAAAAAGGATTTGGCGCAACTAAAATCTGTTGTCAAATGCAGCATACCCGATGCGTATCAAGAGATATTTCACAAGTGTAGCGATAAACGTGACAACTATCCGGCATATAGCGGGAGAACAAAATGCAACTACCGCTGTGATTATGATGCTTTTGCAAAGTATTTAAAAAAAGAATTATCAAAATCAAAAGATATGAATTGTGAATTAGGGGATATTATCACAGAGTTGGAAAACGGCATATTTCTACCCAAGCAAATGGAAAAGAGCAACAGTGTTATTCCAATTCAAATCCACAAAAGAGAGTTGGTAGACATTCTCGACCGCGCTTCGTCATATCTTCCGTTTCTCATTGAAAAAGATGAATGTGGTATGACAGTGAAGGACAAAATTCTCAGTGTTTTTGAATTTCGTGTGCCGTATTATGTCGGGCCCCTTAACCCTAATTCACAATATGCATGGGTAAAGCGTTCCGGTGAAAAGGTTTATCCGTGGAATTTCAGGAATGTGGTAAATCTCGACAGCAGCGCCGAGCGGTTTATCGAGCGAATGACATCGAAGTGTACCTATATTGGTAAGCCTGTTCTTCCAAAAGATTCGCTGTTGTATAGTGAGTTTATGGTTCACAACGAGCTCAATAATTTACGCATCAACGGTAATCGCATTTTGCCTGAACTGAAAAACGCTATTCTTCGGGACATTTTTATGAAGTACAAGAAAGTGACATACAAAAAACTGGTTTCTTATTTGAAAAGTGTCGACGCTTATCGGGATGGTGACACTATTAGCGGAATAGATGGTGATTTTAAAGCGTCATTGCAATCCCATATAGTATTTCATCAAATACTTGAACAGACTGGACGCAATGAGATGGTTGAAGATATTATCCATCATATAGCTGTGTTCGGAGATGACCGAGGTATGCTTATCAGATGGCTGAAAAAAACATATGGTGATACTCTCGCGCAACAAGACATAAATTATGTCGCAAAGCTAAAATTTTCCGGGTGGGGTAAGCTGTCGCACGAATTTCTTACCGAAATATATCATGTTGATAAAAAAACAGGTGAGGCGATATCAATAATTGATATGCTTCGCAAGACAAACAACAATTTGATGGAATTGCTTGGCAGCAAATTCTTATTCAAGCAAGCAATCGAGGCTTACAAACAGAAGCATGGCAGTATGACTGTAAGCTCCGTAAAGCAATATGTTGAAGATTCATATGCGTCTCCCGCAATCAAACGTGCCATCTTCCAATGTGTAGCTTTAGTTGATGAAATTGTGAAGATCATGGGAAAGAATCCACCAAAACGGATATTTGTTGAAATGGCACGCGGTGAGGAACAGAAAAAGCGCACTGTCTCACGCAAAAATGTTCTAATTGACCTTTACAAAAGATGCAAGGAAGATTCATCATCATTATTTGAACAACTTGAAACAAAAAGTGATGGCGATCTGCGCCGCGACAAACTGTATCTTTATTACACGCAGTTAGGACGTTGCATGTACTCTGGTAGGGTGATTGATATAAGTCGGCTTGACTCTGATTATGATATCGATCATATTTATCCACAGAGCCGAATCAAGGATGATAGTATTGAAAATCGCGTACTTGTAGAAAAAACACTAAACCACAAAAAAGGCAATACATATCCCATAGCTCAGAACATCCGTGAAGAACAAGCTGCATTTTGGCATATGTTGAGGGAAAAGGGCCTGATTGGTAAGAGTAAATATGATCGGCTTACGCGGGGCACACCTTTCACGGAAGATGAGTTGGCAGGTTTTATTGCAAGGCAACTTGTTGAGACAAGGCAGTCGTCTAAGATTATTGCGGACATACTTAAGAAACGATATGATACCGGTGTTGATGTGGTATATGTTAAAGCAGGCAATGTATCGCAGTTTCGTCAGCAGGCAGATGTTAGTGACAAGGGAGAAAAAACATTTGATTTTGTTAAGTGTCGCGAAGTGAACGACTTTCACCATGCAAAGGACGCATACCTTAACATAGTGGTAGGAAATGTTTATCACGTTAAGTTTACACAGGATCCGCGCCGATTTCTTAGCAGTGAAGCCGGAAAGAATTATAGTATGAACAAAGTGTTTGACTATCCTGTGGTGCGTGGTGGGGAAGTTGCATGGACACCAGGAAAAAGTGGTTCTTTGTCCGTAGTAAGAAAGAACATTCGTAAAAACAACATTTTGTTCACTCGTCTCTCGACAGAAGTTGGCGGAGGGTTGTTTGATCAAACGATTATGCCACATAAAAAGGGTCAAGTGCCGATTAAAGGATCTGATCCTCGCATGAGCGTCGATAAATTTGGGGGGTACAATAAACGAACTGGGTCATTTTTCTGTCTTGTAGAGCACATAAGCAGGAAAAAGCGTGTTCGTTCTATAGAGACGGTTTATTTGATGCATAAGACGTTTTATGATAATAATCCAGAACTGTATTGTACGCAAGTACTTGGCCTGTGCGAACCGAAAATCCTCTTGCACCGCATAAAAGTTAACGCTTTGGTTTCACATGACGGTTTTCACATGCATATCTCTGGTCGCACAGGTGATCGCTTGATTTGTAAAAATGCTAATCAACTGATTCTTGCTCCCGAGTGGCACTTTTACATTAAACAAGCATCAAAATATGTCGAACGCTGCAAAAAAGCAGGTGGTCGCGAATTGCCGGTGACAGCGTTTGACGCAATTAATCTTAAAATGAATTCCGAACTTTTCAATGTGCTGTGTAAAAAGTTAGAAACGACAATCTATGCTAAAAAATATTCTGATGTTGCCGAGAAAGTCAGCTCTTGTAAAGAGTGCTTTTTAGATAAATCTTTGTATGAGCAATGTATAGTGTTGTTAGAAATGATACGTCTTTTTTCAAACAGCAACACTTCGGGAGCAAATTTAACTCTAATTGGATTAGGTAAGGTTACGGGTAGGCTTAACATATCAAAAAATCTTTCTACGTCCGCAGAACAGAAACAGGTTTTGGTATTTCAATCCATAACAGGTGTGTTTCAGCAGGAAGTCGATTTGTGTTCAGACAATATGGTGACTTATGCCATGAGAAATTGATATGGGTTGGCGAATCATTGTTGTTTCAAAAAACGCAAAGGTGGACTACAAGATGGGGTATCTTGTAGTCCGCACGCTTGACTCAACCAAGCGAATACACATGAGCGAAATTTCGGTCCTTATGCTTGAAAGCACAGCAATATCTATTACTGCCTATGCAATGTGCGAACTGTTAAAACAAAAAGCAAAAATCATTTTATGCGATCACCAGCGCAATCCATGTGGTGAACTAATGAATTTAAACGGAGGATATGACGCATGTGCAAAAATCAGGCAACAGATAAGGTGGAAAGAATCGGCGAAACAGGCAGTTTGGACTGAAATTGTGCGCGATAAGATACAAGCTCAACGAAACGTACTTGCCAAGCGCGACTTGATACAGTCCGCACTTTTAACCGAGTATCTTAAACAAATTAAGTTAAATGATGCCACTAATCGCGAAGGTCATGCTGCAAAAGTGTATTTCAACGCCCTGTTTGGTATGGGTTTTACACGGGCGTCAGAAAATAATATAAATGCTGCGTTGGATTATGGTTACAGTCTAATCTTATCGGCAATTAACAGAGAAATTACCGTGGCTGGACACCTGACACAGCTTGGGATTTTTCACGACAACACGTTCAATGCATTTAATCTCGGGTGCGATTTTATAGAACCCTTGCGGCCTCTCATCGATGATGTTGTGGCAGTTATGAAACCTGTTAAATTTGAGCATGAAGAAAAAATGCAGCTTGTTTCCGTGTTAAATAAAGAGGTGCAGATCGAAGGGAGAACGCATCATCTGATGTATGCGCTACGTTTATACTGCAAAAGTCTTTTCAACGCACTGCAAAGCGGAAATGTAGGAGATATAAATTTGATAAGATATGAGTTATAGATTTATGAGAGTTATTGTATTTTTTGATTTACCGGTAACGACAGCGGCAGAACGCCGTGCATATTCCAAGTTTCGCAAATACCTAATACGAACGGGCTTTATGATGATGCAGGAGTCAGTTTATTGCAAATTGGCTTTGAATATGACTGCAGCAAACGTAACAATGGAGAATATTCGAAAAAACAAACCTAAAAAAGGGCTGATTCATATGCTGACCGTGACAGAGAAACAATTTGCGAGGATGGAAATAGTGCTTGGTGATTTTCAAACCGAAGTCTTGAACAGTGATGAAAGGCTGGTAATCATGTGAGATTGATGCACCCAAGCTTTAGCGTGCCGATTCGTTTTGAGGAAAATTCAATACAGGTGTTAATAGTGGAGAACCCAGCCCTGTTTTCAGATATGCACGAAGATCTGGTTGCACAGGTTGATGGGGGTGAAGGGGAATTTGTTTTGTCAAAAAGTTTTGAGCCCGTTGAGATATCTTCTATACTCGAAGTCGTGGTGGATTATTTCCACCTGTGCCGAGAACAGAAACGAATGCAAACTAAGCTAATATCTCTGTTAAAAAACTTGGCGCAACAAGAGTTTCAAATTGAAACAGCATCTGTTTACGAACAATTAACGGCATATATGGAGCAGCTTATCAAATCGGTGGACTATTCTGTCTCATTCTCGTTGCCGGATGATGTGGGGTCTCTTATTAAGATTGCAAAAGTTCACTTCGAATCGGATTCTGGAACACTTGCAGAAAGGCTACTTAATTATATGACCGTCTGCAGTGAGTTGTTGGGCATGTCCTGCTTCGTTTTGATGAATCTTAAAAGCTATCTTACTGAAAGTGAACTGCGCAAATTATACAAAATGGTGCTTTACAAAAAGATAAATATTTTGTTACTTGAGAGCACACAAAAAAATATCATTACTGAATATGAATGTGTGCGCCTGATAGATGAAGATTTATGTGAATTATATCTTGCAAATAACACATAATTTCAGTAGAATAATGTCATAGGTATTGTTGCCGTCTAAATAACACTGCGTTATGGTGGCGATTTCTCAGATTTGAGGTTTGAGAATGGTGTTATTT
>DHNF01000052.1:1142-2552 GCA_002409375.1 Ruminococcaceae bacterium UBA5423 | reverse complement strand
TTTCTGAAAAACATATCAAAATATGCAATGTCATTTGCTTTTTTGTTTGATAAATAGCCGTTTGCCATCGTAAACTCGTAAAAATCCGTTATCATTGTTATTTTTTCACGACACAACATTGATCCGTTCATTATAAATATACTCCTCATTAAACCAAACTAATAGTCGATTGGGTAATATATGCATTTGCAGGCTAATACAGTTTAAATTTCGCAATCGGCAAAAATAAAACTAATATATAATAAAACGGCGCGACGGGGGTATCGCGCCTGCTTTCAAAGTCAATCGGGTGAGGACGTTTTTTTATAATGCTTGTTGTATTTTTCGATACAACGACAAATTATCTCTACTGCATCTTTGCGTCCTAATGACTGCTTTACTTCGGTTTCCTTGTCCTCAAGCGTTTTGTAAACAGAAAAGAAATGCTTGATTTCATTAAATGTATGGGCAGGAAGCTCGGTAATATCCTTATAGCATGAGAGTGACGGATCCTTAAAAGGCACGGCAATAATCTTTTCATCCAACCCCATGTCATCTGTCATAGTAACAACACCTATCGGAAAGCACTGAACAAGCGTCATAGGTACAATGGATTCTTGACACAGAACGAGTACATCAAGTGGGTCACCGTCGTCTGCATAGGTACGCGGAATAAAGCCATAATTGGCAGGATAGTGGGTAGCGGTATACAAAACACGATCCAGTCTAAGCATGCCGGTCTCTTTGTCCATTTCATATTTGTTTTTGCCGCCTTTAGGAATTTCGATGACAGCAGTAAAATCTTCCGGACTTATAAATTTTTCGGAAATGTCATGCCAGATGTTCATAAAGCACCTCATTTAAACCTCTAATATCTCAAGTATATCCTTATTTCCATATTATATCAAGTGTTGCCGATTGCGAAAAGCACAGGCGAACAGAGATCGCGCACAAATTCGTTTAAATGTAATTGTATTATCTTTTTTTTACTGCTTCTATAATATATGAAGCAACAAAATCATTGATGTTCTTATCGGGCATCCATGATGATAATATCTCTTTACTGTTATCTTTTGGTTTTAACATAATTTCCTTAAAACCGGAGTTAGATAACATTCCTCTAATGTTTTCTGCATATTCTGCTCCTGCAATGCAACCTGTCAACATAGAGATATCACTCCTTATATTTTCAGGCAGCTCGGCCGTGGCAACAATATCTGAGATTGTTAACCGTCCGCCCATTTTAAGTACCCTGTATGCCTCTTTGAATACCTTTTCTTTATCAAGAGATAAATTTATAACACAATTTGAAATTATAACATCAACAGACGCATCCGCAACCGGCAGATGTTCAATTTCTCCCAAACGAAACTCAACATTCGAATATCCGCATTTTAGTGCGTTTTTTCTTGCCAATTTAATCATTTCGGG
>DHNF01000052.1:573-1002 GCA_002409375.1 Ruminococcaceae bacterium UBA5423 | reverse complement strand
CTTGCCAATTTAATCATTTCGGGTGTCATATCTACTCCAATAACAAGACCCGTTTCACCGACTTGCCGTCTTGCAAGAAAGCAGTCAAATCCACCACCACAGCCTAAATCAAGCACTGTTTGACCTTGTTTAAGCGACGCAATTGCTATCGGATTGCCGCAGCCCAAACCCATATTAGCGTCTGCAGGCGTATTCGACAGATCATCTTCTGAGTAACCTAAAATTTTGGTTACCTCATCAACATTAAAGGAAGTATTATTACTGCAACACCCCGGACTGCAGCAACAACCACTCGAACCTTTTAAAGCGACCTTGGCATAATTTTTCCGTATTAGTTTTCTTGCGTTTTCTTTATTGCTCATAATAATTCCCCCAAAAACTAAATATTAGATTTATGAAGCAACCTCACTATTTCATCAGTTTTTAATA
>DHNF01000052.1:0-430 GCA_002409375.1 Ruminococcaceae bacterium UBA5423 | reverse complement strand
CACTATTTCATCAGTTTTTAATACTTTACCGTAAGCAACTACATTGCCGTTTACAACAAGTGCAGGAGTAGTCATTACGCCATATGAAGCGATATGCGCGAAGTCCGTGACATGATCAATGGTCATATCCATTCCAAGATGTTTAAGCGCTGCTTTTGTGTTTAATTCCAGCTCATTGCATTTTTTGCAACCGGAACCGAGAATTTTAACGGCTGCTCCTTCGTTTTTTGCAGTCTCCGCTTTTGCCATTGCTTTGATATCACAGTTTGCGCCACAGCAGCAACCCTTTTCTTTGCTTTTCTTTTTTCCAAATAAACTCATCATTATTACCTCCAAATTTAATGTTAAACCAAGAAAAAACATTTATAATATATATTCTATCCACAGCAAAACTTTCTTAAACTAATACACTTTGAAATGCATTAAACAG
>DHNF01000049.1:7705-17785 GCA_002409375.1 Ruminococcaceae bacterium UBA5423 | reverse complement strand
ACATAGGGGGAGCTGCTACATACGTCATTATCCCAAGCATAGTAATGGATCGCAACTGTTTGATGGATTATTCCGGCGAATCGTATTATATGGGATCTTTGGCCGAGCCTGTAAGCTGCATTATCGGAGGATTTCATGTAAACTATCATAGCGACCCGGGAAGTTATGTTCATAACATGGGCATCGTTGAGGGCGGAAAAATGGCGCTGCTTGCGGGTGTGGGCCCAATGGGGCTTGGAGCTATCGATTACGCTATACATTGTGAACGCCGCCCGTCATTGTTAGTGGTCACCGACATTGACGATGCTCGCCTTATGCGTGCCGAGCAAATATACACGGTTAAAGAGGCTGCAAAAAATGGTGTTGAGCTTGTATATATAAATACAAGCGGAAATGAAGACGTTTCCGGCACACTTCGGGAGTTAACCGGCGGCACCGGTTTTGACGATGTGTATGTATATGCACCTGTCAAAGCGTTGCTGCAGCAGGCAAGTGATATATTAGGTTATGACGGCTGTCTCAATTTCTTTGCCGGGCCAACAGATCCTACATTTTCGGCGGAATTCAATTATTATAATGTGCATTACATGAACACCCATGTTGCCGGAAACAGCGGCGGAAACAATGATGATTTGCTTGAAGCTCTTGACAAAATATCCCAAGGCATTATTAATCCGTCACCCATGGTAACACATATTGGCGGGCTTGATGCTGTTATTGACACGACAAAAAATTTGCCCAAAATACCAGGTGGCAAAAAGCTTATATATACACAGATATCAATGCCGCTTACTGCAATTTCAGATTTCAGGGAGCTTGGAAAAAAAGATAAGATGTTTTCTGATTTGGCGGATATTGTCGAGAAAAACAACGGTTTATGGTGCCTTGAAGCTGAAAAATATATTTTAAAAAACGGAAAATCAATTTAGTAAATTTATTATCGGAGGGGAATTAGTTTGAAAATCTTTATTGATACGGCAAATCCGAAAGAAATTAGAGATGCGTATGAACTTGGTATTGTAGAGGGTGTCACTACCAACCCGTCAATAATTGCCCGTGAGGGCAAAAAGTTTGAAGATGCAATTAAAGAAATTGCAGGCATTGTTGGAAGTAATACATATATTTTCTGCGAGGTAATATCTTTAAAGGCTGACGAAATGGTAAGCGAAGCACACGAAATAGCCAAGCTACACGGTAACACTATTATTAAAATACCCATGTGCGCCGAAGGATTAAAGGCAGTAAGCCGCCTTAAAACCGAAGGTATAAAAACCTGTGTGACGCTGTGCTTTTCAGCCGGACAGGCATTGCTTGCGTCAAATGCGGGTGCATCCTTTGTCGCGCCATTTTTAGGCAGGGTAGACGATATTGGGTGGGATGGCTTGCAGCTTGTTTCGGAAATTGCAGAAATGTTTGCAAAACAGGGCACTGAGACTCAGATTGTCGCAGCAAGCACACGCAATCCGCTTCATGTGATCGGGCTTGCAAAGTGCGGTTGCGATGTTGCTACCGTACCATATAAGATTATTATGCAGATGATTGAGCATCCTTTAACCAAAAGTGGGCTTGAAAAGTTTTTAAAAGACTGGGAATCAGTCCCGCAAAACTAAATTTTTAAAGCGGAGTCGTGGCGGGCATATAATGTCCGCCATTTTCCAATGGATTTCAGAAAGGTGTGTATGTTTTGGCAAAAGACAATTTATCTATGTTGATTGAAATGAGCCGCAAATACGGTGGCAATGGGGATTTCGTTCTTGCGGGAGGCGGTAACACTTCGTATAAAGATGAAAACACACTGTATGTCAAGGCGTCCGGCGTTTCGTTGGGTCAAATTGATAAAAGCGGTTTTGTTGCAATGAACCGCAAGGCACTTGATAGCATGTGGGAAAACACTTTTAGCAATGACGAAAAAACGCGCGAATCAGAGGTGCTAAATTTATTATTGGCTGCAAAATGCGAGCCCGGGCTTAAATTGCGACCAAGTGTCGAGACACTGCTGCACAACTTATTTGAGCAAAAATATGTACTTCATGTGCACCCGACACTGGTAAATGCACTTACATGTTCGAAAAATGGAGAAAAAATGGCTGCATCGCTTTTTCCCGATGCGTTGTGGGTGCCGATAACAAAGCCGGGTTTTACTCTTGCTGCAATTTGCCGCAAGGAAATGAATGAGTATAAGAGTAAAAACGGAAAAAATCTGCAAGTAATGCTGCTGCAAAATCATGGCGTGTTTTTTGCTGCCGACACACCTAAAGAAATAGACGCCCTTGTGGACAATATGATGAATATACTTAAAAAAGCGGTTGGCGATGCCACTTTTGCACAAAATCCGGTTAAAAGTGATTGTGCTTCGGCAATAGCACCGTGCATAAGAATGCTTTACAAAAATCAAGAGCATTGTGACAGTTCAATCGTTCAATATTTTTCCAATTCAATTATTCAAAAATACATAGAAAATGCCGACAACTTTAGTGTTGTTTTGAAATCACCAACTCCCGACCATATAGTGTATTGCAAAGCTCAGCCTTTGTATATGCCGTTTGACGGAGATGTCGATGCTTTTTATGCAAAGCTGAAATTTTCGTTCGCCGAGTTTATGCATCGCAATAAATACACCCCAAAGATAATTGCAGTACAGGGTGTTGGGGTTTTCGCGTGTGGGAAAACCATAAAAGAGGCAGCGACTGCGCGGGCATTGTTTGAAGATGAGATAAAGGTAATCGAATATGCCGAGAGCTTTGGTGGCTATTTGCCCATGACCGACGAGCTTATAGATTTCATTGTGAATTGGGAGTCGGAAAGCTATCGGGAAAAAGCAGGAGCGGCTGCGAGTTCACCAAAAAGGCTTTCAGGCAAGGTAGCAATTGTTACAGGCAGTGCTCAAGGGTTTGGCAAGGGAATTGCCGAGCTACTGGCCCGAGAGGGAGCATATATTGTCGTTGCTGACATGAATGCACAGGGTGCAAACGAGGTTGCCGCCAATATATGCAACGAAAACGGAAATGGAACAGCCCTTGCCGTTGGTTCAGACGTCACAAACGAAGATTCGGTAAAGAATATGGTTGAGCAAGCTGTGCTGTATTATGGTGGTTTAGATGTATTTGTCAATAACGCCGGTATTGTTCGTGCAGGCAGTCTTGAGGAAATGACAAAAAGCAGCTTTGAGCTTGTCACAAATGTCAATTATGTAGCATATTTCCTTTGCACTAAATATGCTACCATACCGATGAAAATACAGCATCGGTTTGCCCCAGACGAGATGTTTGATATTATCGAAGTCAATTCCAAATCGGGACTTGCAGGCAGCAATAAAAATTTTGCCTATGCAGGCAGCAAGTTTGGCGGTATTGGGTTAACACAAAGCTTTGCACTTGAGCTTGCGGAGTATAACATTAAATGCAACGCTGTTTGCCCCGGAAACTTTTTGGACGGCCCACTGTGGAGCGATCCTGAAAACGGACTGTTTGTGCAGTATTTTCGTGCCAATAAGGTGCCTGGTGCAAAGTCGGTTGACGATGTACGAAAGTTTTATGAGAACAAAGTGCCGCTAAAAAGAGGTTGCCATCCGATAGATGTTGTTCGCGCAATACTTTATATAATTGAGCAGGATTATGAAACCGGACAGGCGGTTCCTGTGACCGGTGGACAGCAAATGCTAAAGTGAGGTACGGTATGGGATACGATTATTTAACGCAGTTGAACCAGCCCGATATAAAAAAACGCCTTAATGTTCTTGAAGAAATAGCCACTTTGTATTCAAAAGGTGAAATAAGCAGAAAAAACAGTGGCAGTGTAAACAACCACATTCATACAACCTATTCATTCTCGCCCTATTCGCCCTCGGCTGCAGTTTATATGGCTTGGAAAAACGGTCTATCAACCGCCGGCATTATGGATCATGATTCTATTGCCGGTGCACACGAATTTATTAAAGCGGGAAAAATTTTGGGGCTTGCAACCACCGTCGGCTTAGAATGTCGCGTCAGCATGAAAAACACGCGTCTTGACGGCAGAAGGATTAACAATCCTGATCAGTTATCGGTTGCCTATGTTGCACTTCACGGTGTATCACATAAATATATTGACCATTTAAATCAATTTTTTGCACCGTACAGAGAAAAAAGAAATGTGCGAAACCGTGAAATGTGCTGCAGGATAAATAAAATTGTCAAAAGTGCCGGAATAAAACTTGATTTTGACAACGATGTTTTGCCGATTTCAAATTACAACTGCGGCGGAAGTGTAACAGAAAGGCATATACTCTTTGCGCTTGCAAAGAAATTAGGTGACAAATATGCCGAGCGAGCGGAGCTTTGCGAAGTATTAAAAAAACAGCTCAATATGCCGCTGACGGATAATTTGCGTTCAAAGTTGATTTCAAGTCCGGACGACTACTATTTATATGATGTGTTAGGCGTTTTAAAAAGCAATATGGTCGAGCAATTTTATATTCCCGCAGACGAGGAGTGTCCTCATGTCTCGGATTTTATTGAGCTTTCGAAGAATGTTGGGGCAATATCGGCTTATGCATATCTTGGTGATGTCGGAAATTCTGTGACCGGAGACAAAAAGGCACAGCAGTTTGAAGACAGTTATATTGATTTGCTATTTGAAGAGCTGCGAACACTCGGGTTTGATGCAGTTACATATATGCCGACTCGCAACACCGAAAAGCAGCTTTTGCTTGTTATGGACTATTGCAATAAATATGGCTTTTTCCAGATAAGCGGAGAGGATATAAATTCTCCAAGGCAGCAGTTTATCTGTGAAGCACTTGAAAATCCGGCATACCGTCACCTTTATGATTCCACATATGCCCTTATCGGTCACGAGATATCTGTAAGCGAATGCTTGTCAAAGGGCATGTTTAGCGAAGATACCATTGAACAAATGCCGAATTTAAGCGATAGGGTAGGCGTGTTTGCCAATATTGGTAAAAGATTAGTCAAAAGTAGTGTGTGATGGACCTCATCACGCACTACTTTTGAAGAGTATACCCCCAAAAACGGATAAGTATAATTTTAGCCATATATATTATTGGTTTATCTTGACAAGATGTTAAATGGTGTGTATTATTAACATGATGATGTTAATAATTATCACGAATTTACATCGGGGATAAAAAAGGAGCGTAGGAATGAACATAAAGAGACGCCAGACGATTTGGGAAATGCTCAAAATGAAAGGGACGCTGACATTAAAAGAGCTTGAAGAAGTTTTTCCCGACATTTCTTCGATGACGCTGCGTCGCGATTTTCAATATTTTGAGTCAATTGGTGAGGCAATACGCATCAAAGGCGGTATACGCTATATCCGCTCTATGGGCGGCGTGATGCAAGAGGATGTATATGCAATGCGCCTGTTGATGAACCAAGCAGCAAAGGACACAGTGGCACGAATAGCGGCAGAGTACATAGAAACCGGTCGTTCTATTTTTTTTGATTCAGGTACTACTGCACTTAATCTTGCCCGTATTATTCCGGACAAGCATCTTTCAATTCTTACAAGCAGTCCAAATATTGCGCTTGAGATTTTAAAACGACACACGCCCAGCGTTAATCTGATTGGCGGGGCGGTAAACCGCGATAACTTATCCGTATCCGGTGAACAATCCCTAAAATTTATTAAAGACTATAATTTTGACGTTGCTTTCATGGTTCCATCAGCTTTTTCATGCGAAAATGGGTTTTCGATAGGTAATTACAGCGAATGCGAGCTTAAGCGTCATATTGTTCGCAAATCAAAGAAGACAATTGCTATGGTCGATTCAAGCAAGTTTGAGAAAAGCATGCCTTTCACTTTTGCGACACTTGAACAGGTAAGTGTTCTTATAACAGATGTGAAGCCGTCCAATGATGTGCTTGACACCGCAAAAAAACACGGTGTTTTGGTGCGTTGGGAATAAATTATCAAAGCGTTGATTGATGTGCAAAAAGTCAGCGCCTAAATTTTAACAGGCAGGAGGAATGATTAATGGCTCATCCAATTTTGATGCCAAATGTCGGTATTACCGTTGAGTCATGTATTTTGACCGAATGGCACAAAAAAAAGGGCGATGAGGTCAAAGAAGGGGAGCTGCTGTTCACTTACGAAACAGACAAATCTACAGTTGAAGAAAATGCTCCCTGTGACGGTACGATTTTAGATTTGTTTTTTGAAGAGGGTGACGATGTTCCCGTTATGACAATTGTCGGAGTTATCGGCAACCCCGGAGAAAATATCGACGAATTTAAACCTAATACCGATGAAGAGGAGCCGAAAGAGGCTTTGCAGCCTGACATAAACGAAAAACCCACACAGTCACAGCCCACACCAGCACCCGCTACTGTGTCTGATGACGGTTTTTTAAAGATTTCGCCAAGAGCAAGGGCACTTGCTGCAAAAGCGGGTGTCGACGCGCGTTTTGCGGCGCCGACCGGTGCAGAAGGACGAATTGTCGAGGCTGACATACAAACACTCATTGATAAAGGTCCGTCTGCTACATATGCAGCGGCAGAGTCTTTCAGCGGCACAGGGGGAACAGGCATTGGTGGCAGGTTCTCTGTTGCCGATATAAATGCGCCTGCTGCATCCGCGGCACAAACAGCGCAGGAAATGCCTGCCTACACCGACGAAAAAATGAGCGGTGTCCGCCGCGCCATCACCAAATCAATGAAACTGTCATTATCAACCATTCCGCAGCTTACACATACGCTGACCTTTGATGCAACCGAAATTCTTGCGTTGCGCAAAAGAATAAAACTAAACGCGGAGAGTCTGGGTCTTGGCAGCATTACTCTCAACGACATAATTTTGTTTGCGGTGTCGCGTGTTTTGGCAAAACCGGAGCACCGTGCGCTAAATGCACATTGCCTTGAAAATGATACTGTGCGCTATTTCAATAGTGTCAATTTGGGCGTAGCTGTAGATACCGATAGGGGATTGCTTGTTCCCACACTGTTTAATGCTGATAAGAAATCATTAAATGAAATTTCTGCTAAGTCTAAAGAGATTATTTCAATCAGCAAAAGCGGTTCGGCCACGCCCGATATGCTAAGTGGCGGCACATTCACTGTTTCAAACCTTGGTTCTTTCGGGATTGAAAGCTTTACGCCGGTTATTAACCCGCCGCAAACCGGTATACTCGGTGTTGATGGTATTACCACTCGTGTACGCGAGGTTGACGGAGAGCTTAAGGCTTATCCGGCAATGGGGCTGTCACTAACTTATAATCACAGTGTTGTAGACGGAGCGCCTGCCTCCCGTTTTCTTGTGGATTTGAAAAACACACTTGAAAACTTTACGGTTATGCTCTGTAAGTGAGGAGATAAAGCAATGAAACTTTTTGATTTGATAGTGGTAGGTGGCGGACCAGCGGGTTATAATGCGGCTGAAAAGGCCGGCACTGCCGGTTTAAAAACACTTATTGTCGAAAAAAGAGCACTTGGCGGTGTTTGTTTAAATGAAGGGTGCATTCCGTCCAAAGCATTGCTTTATTCGGCAAAAATATATGATTATACAAAGCATGGTAACCAATATGGTGTATCAGTTCAAGGTTCATCAATTGACCAAAGGGCAGTTGTAGAAAGAAAAGACAAGGTAGTCAAAACTCTGGTGTCGGGCATTGGAATGTCAATGAAAAGGCACGGCGTGACCGTTGCAAACGGCAAGGCGGAGATACTTGGACGCGGCAACGACGGTTTTGAGGTTTCAGTGGACGGTACTGTATACACCGGGCGGCAGCTGCTTATTACAACAGGTTCAATGCCTGTTATACCGCCTATTCCGGGTTTGCGCGAAGGGGTTGAAAGCGGGTTTGTTTTAACCAACCGTGAAATACTCGACTTGAAAGAAATTCCCGGCGAGCTTGTAATAATTGGCGGCGGCGTTATTGGATTGGAAATGGCGTCGTACTATAACTCGGTTGGCAGTAATGTAACAATTATCGAAATGCTCGACCATATCGCAGGTAATACAGACAGCGAGATATCAAGCATATTGATGAAAAATTATAAGAACAAAGGCATAACATTTAAACTTGGATGCAAGGTTGTCAAAGTACAACCCGGCAAAGTCACATACGAAGAAAACGGAAAATCATTTGAAGTCAGTGCCGACAAGGTGTTGTGTTCAATAGGGCGCGCTCCTGTAACAACAGGATTCGGACTTGAAAATCTTCATGTTTATACCGAGCGAGGCGCTATTAAAACTGACGAACAGATGCGTACAAATGTCGCCGGCGTTTATGCTGCCGGAGATGTAAACGGGGTATCAATGCTTGCCCATACAGCGTATCGTGAGGGTGAGGTTGCTATCAACACGATTCTTGGTAAAAAAGACTGTATGCGTTATAACGCGATACCAAGCGTTATCTATACCAACCCCGAAGTCGGTTCTGTCGGTGAGACAGAAGAATCGGCTAAGTCTAAGGGCTATGATGTGAATACCGTCAATCTTTCAATGCGTTACAGCGGGCGCTATGTTGCAGAGAATGAGGGGGGAGATGGTATTGTCAAGTTGGTTGTAGATAAAAAATATAACCGGCTGCTGGGCGTGCATATGATTTCAAATTATGCGTCCGAAATTATTTATGGTGCAGCGCTGATGATAGAAACAGAAATGCGTGTTGATGATTTAAAGGAAATTGTGTTCCCGCATCCGACAGTATGCGAGGTTATTCGCGAGGCACTGTTTGAAACAAAGTGATTTTATTATTTAGATAAATAAGGAGAGAACATTATGCCAAAGTCACAGTATGTTGACCCAAAAACAAGTTTTGCAAAACGGAAAGTTAAGTTTAAAGACATTCCCGTTTGCGAATACAACAAAACAATTGCAGACGAAAAAGCCAGCTTTTCAAAAGAAGATTTTCTCGGCATCTATGCCGATATGGTGGCAATTCGCGAGTTTGAAACAATGCTTATGGCATTGAAAAAGCAGGGCAATTACAACGACAAGGAATTCACATATCCCGGCCCGTCTCATCTTGCCATAGGTGAAGAATCAACCGCTGTCGGCCAAGCGTATAATTTGGGTGTTGATGATTTTATTTTCGGAACGCACCGCAGCCATCATCAGGTTATTGCAAAGGCAATGTCGGCCATTAAAAAGCTGTCGGACACTGAGCTTGAAAAAATAATGAAAGAAGTTAATGACGGAGTAAATTACGAAATTGTCAAAAAGTATTCAACGGCAAAAACCGTTAAGGATTTGGCAAAAGACTTCTTTATGTTCGGGCTTATGGCTGAGCTTTTTGCCAAGGATTGCGGATTTTCCCGCGGCTTGGGCGGCTCGATGCATGCCTTTTTCCTGCCCTTTGGTATTTTCCCGAACAACGCCATTGTTGGTGGTTCGGCTCCGATTGCAACCGGTGTTGCACTTTATAAGAAATGCAACAAAAAGGGCGGAGTTGTTGTTGCCAATGCCGGTGATGGTGCGGCGGCACGCGGCCCGGTTTACGAATCTATGAACTTTGCCGCTATGGATCAGTTTAACGAGCTTTGGGAGGAAGGCTATAAGGGCGGCCTGCCGGTTATTTTCAACTTTAACAACAACCATTATGGCATGGGCGGCCAAACCAAAGGCGAAACCATGTGCTATGACGATTTGGTTCGTCTGGCAGCAATTTCACCCTCACAGTTCAACGCCGAGCGTGTTAACGGTTGGAATCCTCTTGCCGTTATTGATGCCTATAAACGCAAGATGAAGTTAATAAAAGAGGGCAAGGGTCCGGTGCTCTTAGATGTCATAACATACCGCTTAAGCGGACACTCCACCTCTGATGTAATGACATATCGCACACAGGAAGAAGTTGACGAGTGGTCAAAACTCGATCCCCTTACCGTTTTCCCGCAGCAGCTTGTAGACGCTGGTGTTGCTACACAAAAAGAAGTTGACCAAGTGCGTGACGCTGTTATCGACCGCAACAAGCGGATGTTTATGTTGGCATCTGATTTGGAAATTGCTCCATATACCGATTACAACAAAAACCCCGCTTTCCTTGAAGACTTTATGTTCTCAAACCAGAGTATTGATAAGCTCGACAACAGAGATCCCGATGTCAAAATGGCAAAGGAAGACAACCCGCGTGTTAAAAAG
>DHNF01000049.1:6385-7498 GCA_002409375.1 Ruminococcaceae bacterium UBA5423 | reverse complement strand
GACGGCAAGCTTATCCCAAAACTCAAGCAATACAATATTCGAGATGGATTATTTGAATCAATCATGGATAAGTATTATACCGATCCGACATTGATTTCATACGGCGAGGATGTACGCGACTGGAACGGTGCTTTTGCCGTTTACCGTGGACTTACAGAGGCACTTCCGTATCATAGATTATTTAACTCGCCGATTTCGGAATCTGCTATTGTTGGCACGGCGGTCGGCTACGGCATGGCCGGTGGGCGCGTTATTGCCGAATTGATGTACTGTGACTTTATCGGCTGCGCCGGTGACGAAGTGTTTAACCAAATGGCAAAATGGCAGTCGATGAGCGCGGGCGGATTAAAAGTGCCGTTTGTGCTGCGTGTTTCGGTTGGTTCCAAATACGGCGCCCAGCATTCGCAGGAATTAAGTGCGCTGTGTGCTCACATACCGGGATTAAAGGTTGTTTTTCCGGTTACACCGTATGACGCCAAGGGTATGATGAATACTGCATTAAACGGTACGGACCCGGTAGTGTTCTTTGAAAGCCAGCGGATATATGACATGGGCGAGCGCTTTGTCGAGTCGGGTGTACCCGAGGGTTATTACGAAGTTCCGTTTGGCGAGCCTGCTATCCGCCGCGAAGGCAAGGATATTACCGTTTTAACAATCGGAGCAACCCTGTATAATGCTCTTGAAGCGGCAAATACTCTTGAACAGACTTATGGTGTCAGCGCCGAGGTTATCGATGCCCGCAGTGTTGTGCCGTTCAATTATGAAAAGGTTGTAGAGTCTGTCAAAAAGACAGGGCGCATTTTGCTTGCAAGTGATGCTTGCACCCGCGGAAATGTACTTAATGATATGGCACAAAATATCACCCAGCTTGCCTTTGATTATCTTGATGCTCCTCCGGTAGTTGTCGGAGCCAAAAACTGGATTACACCGCCGTTTGAATATGATAAGGAGTTCTTCCCGCAGCCGTCATGGTTTATCGATGCTATCCATGAAAAGATTATGCCGTTAAAAGGCCATGTGGCAACGAACAACTTCTCAAGCGTTGAGCTTATGCGAAAAGCAAAAAAAGGTGTCTAATACTAATATCCGATATAGTGGCCGCAACAATTGTTG
>DHNF01000049.1:0-6250 GCA_002409375.1 Ruminococcaceae bacterium UBA5423 | reverse complement strand
GGCCGCAACAATTGTTGCGGCCACTATAATAAAAAAGGGGATTGTTATGCTTGTAATTAATCAAAAAACTACAAGTCCAAGCTTTAACCTTGCACTTGAGGAATACCTTTTTAAACACACAAGCCAGGATTATTTTATGCTGTGGCGCAACGAGCGCTCCATTATTGTCGGCAAAAACCAAAACACATATGCCGAAATTAATTATAAATTTGTTTCCGATAATAAAATTCCTGTAATTCGCCGCATAACCGGTGGTGGGGCTGTATTTCATGATCTTGGCAACTTGAATTTTACATTTATTAAACGCGGTCAGCGGGATACATTCAACAATTATGAGTATTTTACAAGACCTGTAGTAGAATTGCTGCAATCATTGGGAGTGCCGGCCGAGCTTTCAGGTCGCAACGATCTTTTGATTGCCGGTATGAAATTTTCGGGAAATGCGCAGTGCGCAGACAATTCCGGAATACTGCATCACGGCACACTTCTTTTTGACGCTGATATGAGTTCTTTATCCGATGCCCTTAATGTTAACCCTCTAAAGCTAAAAAGCAAAAGTATCCGTTCTGTGAGAAGCCGTGTTACAAATATAAGCGAACATTTACCACGCAAAATATCAATCGAAGAATTTAGTGATTTACTTATTAAAAAAATAATAGACAGCAACGTAGATGCAGTACCGCATAAGCTTACTCCCGATGATATTGATACTGTAAAGACATTGGAGCAGGATAAATATTCCACCTGGGAATGGAATTATGGTAGCCGATTGCCTTTTTCGTTTAAAAAAGAAATGTTGTTTGATAGCTGCCATTTGGAAGTTAATCTTGATATTAAAGACAACAAAATTAGGTCGGCAAAAATATTCGGTGATTTTTTTGGGCAAAAAGATGTATCAGAATTGGAACAGGCATTATGCAACACCCAATACCGCGAAGACGCTTTATTAGAAATTATAAAGAACTTTAACATTGAAGAATATTTTTCCGGGCTGAGTGCCGAGCAATTTATGAAAGTATTGATGTAAATGTGATATTGCCCCATGGCCTTAATGTATGCTACAATTAAACAACAATAATGTTGTTAAAAAGAGCAGGTGAAAGAAGTGGCGGCAACAATGGATATGCCCCTTCGCTATCTTAAAGGGGTTGGAGAGAGGCGTGCCTTGCAGTTTGAACGGCTTGGGGTAACCACTGCCGGTGAGCTGCTGCAATTTTACCCGCGTGTTTATGAAGATTGGTCCAATATTGTAACAATTCAGGATGCTCCTTTTGGACAGACGTGCTGCATCAAGGCTGTTGCACTGTCTTCGCCGGTTGAGCATTTGGTACGCAAAGGTATGACACTGTATAAATTTGCAGTTAGTGACGGATCATCGACTATGAGCGTTACTTTGTTTAATAATAAATATGCTGCTGCAAAAATCAAGGCAGGAGGGGAGTACCTTTTTTTCGGACAAGTCGGGGGTAATTTTACAAGCCGAAAAATGGCAGCACCTCTAATAGAGCAGGCAAGTGATGGACTGCGTATTCGACCTATTTATCGACAGACCGGGGGACTTAATACAAAATTTATTGAAAAATGTGTCGCTAATTGCCTGAAAATATTGGACAGTGAATTGGACAAAGATATACTGCCGGCTTCATTAAGACAACAGTATGGGCTTTGCACTCACAGGTTTGCAATAGAAAATATTCATTTTCCGTCAAGTGCCCAAACGCTTGATGTTGCACGCAAGCGTTTAATATTTGAGGAGCTATTGATA
The DNA here is from genome assembly GCA_002409375.1 of Ruminococcaceae bacterium UBA5423. Taxonomy (GTDB): domain Bacteria; phylum Bacillota; class Clostridia; order Oscillospirales; family Acutalibacteraceae; genus Avimonas. The sequence continues at coordinate 4,485 of DHNF01000049.1, read as the reverse complement.
CTCTTGCTTGGACTTTTAAGGCTTAAAAGGCGATCTCGCGGCAAGAGCACGGTTATACTAAGACAGGATTTTACGCACCGGTTCAAAAAAAATCTGCCATTTTCGCTTACAAACGCGCAGTGCCGTGCGCTTGAAGAATGTATAACTGATATGAGCAGGGACCGCCCTATGAGCAGACTTGTGCAGGGCGATGTAGGCAGTGGTAAAACTGCAGTGGCTGCCGGCACAGCCTTTAATGTTGTTAAAAACGGATATCAAGCTGCATTGATGGCGCCGACAGAAATACTTGCAGAACAACATGCAAAATCCTTAAATAGTTTGCTTTTGGACAGTGGAATTACAATCGGACTGCTGACCGGATCATTAAAGGCATCCGAAAAAAGAAATATATTAAAAAAGCTTGGCCAAGGTGAAATTGATATCATTATAGGCACGCATGCACTTTTATCTGAGGGTGTTGAATTTGAGCGCCTGGGTTTGGTAATAACAGACGAGCAGCACCGTTTTGGTGTATCGCAGCGTGCAAGTCTTGCTGCAAAGGGTGCCAATCCACACATACTTGTAATGTCGGCAACACCAATTCCGCGCACACTTGCGCTAATTGTATATGGCGATTTGGATGTTTCGGTTCTTGACGAGCTGCCGCCCGGGCGGCAGCCTGTGGCAACCTATGTAATAGGCAGTGACAAGCGTGAAAGGGCGTTTAACTATATAAAAAAGCACATAATCGGGGGGAGACAGGCATATATCGTGTGTCCGTTGGTCGAAAATGGTGAAGAATCTGATTTGGCATCTGCCAAAGAATATTTTCAAAAACTTGCAAACGGCTCGTTTGGCGGTTACAAGCTTGGGCTGCTGCATGGGCGTATGAAATCGGCAGAAAAAGAAAATGTGATGTCCGATTTTGTAAATAACCGGATTTCGGTTTTGATTGCTACAACAGTTATAGAGGTTGGAGTTGATGTTCCTAACGCAGTGTTAATGGTTATCGAAAATGCCGAACGCTTTGGTCTTGCCCAGCTTCACCAGCTTCGGGGGCGTGTTGGCAGAGGACAATATAAATCGACCTGTATTTTGATATCGGACGCAAAAACACCTGATGCATTGCGCAGGCTAAAGGTTATGTGTTCGACAAACGATGGTTTTAAAATTGCAGAAGAGGATTTAAAGCTTAGGGGTCCGGGGGATTTTTTTGGCAGACGCCAGCACGGACTGCCCGAATTAAAAATAGCCGATTTGTCTTGTGATATGCAGTTGTTTAATCAAGCACAGCAAGCGGCTCGGAGCATACTTAAAAATGATCCGAAATTAACAAAACCCGAAAACGGCGCGCTAAAACAAGAAGTTCGCCGACTTTTTTTACAAGTCGGCGAACAGGGGTTGAATTAACCTACTTCGCTTTTTACAGCACCCCATTTGCCGCACTTATCACCCCAATGTGCGACTGTTTTTCCATTTGATATTATTTGTATTACTTCACACATGTTGGGGCATCCGGTGCAGTCTATGCTTCTTGCCGTAAAATCTTTGTTGACAATACTAAATCCGGCAAAGCTTGTATCTCCTGTTGCTTCAACTTTTTCTTTTGCAAGTATAGCGGCGCCGTATGCGCCCATAACATCATAATATTGCGGAATAATTATTTTGACGCCGAGTATTTTTTCAAATGCTTTTACAATGCCGATATTGGCGGCTACACCACCCTGAAATAATACCGGTTCAACTATTTCTTTGCCTTTTGCCAAATTGTTCATATAATTTCTTACAAGTGCTTCACAAAGCCCTGCAATAATATTTTCAGTACTGTGCCCTGTTTGCTGCTTGTGTATCATATCAGATTCGGCAAACACAGCGCAGCGTCCGGCTATGCGTACAGGCGAATTTGCACGAAGTGCGTAGCCGCCGAATTCTTCAATAGGTATATCAAGCCGCGCGGCCTGCCTGTCAAGAAAAGAGCCGGTACCCGCCGCGCACACAGTGTTCATTGCAAAATCGCAAGCAACACCGTTTTTTAATAAAATGATTTTAGAATCCTGCCCGCCTATTTCCAGTATTGTTCTGACTCCGGGCACTAAATGGCTTGCAGCCACTGCATGTGCGGTAATTTCGTTTTTGACTACATCGGCACCGACAAGCACACCGGCAAGCTGTCTGCCGCTGCCGGTTGCACCTACGGCAATTATTTTATCTTTTGAGCCCATTTTGTCTTTGAGAATCGACAGACCTTTGGTTAATACTTCGATAGGTCTTCCGCTTGTTCTCAAATATAATTTTTCGACAATCTTATTATTATTGTCGGCAAGCAATAAATTTGTGCTTACCGATCCTACATCTATTCCAAGACTGTAACAGTTGTGCAAGTGTGTAAACCCCCTGTTAAACACTGATCTTGTGTTTTTTTTTGTGATTTAGCATATCAAGAAATGCCTCTATTCTTGTCATATAACCGGCTTCGCCCGTCATTTCATCAACTATAAGTGACATTATAGGAAAATCCTTATCCCTTTGTATTGACGGAAGAATTGCTTTTGAAACAATTTCGGGCATACAGCCCAGCGGAAATATTTGTATGGCTCCGTCCATGCCCTCTTTGTGTGACAATACTGCTTCGCCTATGCATTCCCTGCCGTGACCTCCTATATATAAAGGCAGATATTCCTTTGATGCGCGTCTTAAACCCATTGAATTCAGTTTAAGAGGCTTTAGCACCATGTCCCGATACCACCATGATGGTGTAAGAAGCCGTTTTGTGGATACGCCGTAATCCATCAGCTTGTCTTCAATGTTAAGGTTGGAATACGGCTCAATTACTGTGTATATTTCACCGATGATTGACAGCTTTATCGGATTTTTGGTTTTGTCAATAGGTATAATATTGATTTTTTTGAGATATTCTTTGATTACTTTTAGCATTTGAGCGGGATTGTCGCAACTAAACGCATCTTTTTTACACTGATGAAGTATACGCTTACAATCACCTTTGTTAATTTCATATCCCGCAAGAAAATGGGCTTTTGACTCAAGCTTGTCAATTAAGTCAATAACATTAAATGCTCGTTTGATTGAAAGAAGTTTTTCCGCCCGGCTTTTATTGCTTGCCTTAAAAATCTTTCCGATCCGTCTTAAAAACTCGTCTATTCCAATCTCACCCGGAGCGTCGAGCACAATGAAATCCAAGTCATGTCCAAGTCGGCTTAATGTTTTTATCTGAAGCTCGCAATATTCACCGTACCGACATGGGCCACAGCTTCCCGTTATCAGTATTGTATCCGCGCCTTTTTCTATGCTTTGCATATAATTGCCCATCATAAGCTTGAAAGGAAGGCACATCTCTTCGGGCGAATAAAGAGAGCCTTTGCGAAGCGAGTCTTTATTGTTTGGTTCAGGTATGACATAAGGCACATCTATTCCATCAAACAAGGCTTTTGCGGCTAAATAGACATTACCCATATGCGGTATTGTTATAAGCAAAGTTTAATCTCCTTCCGAGCATATCGGCAAAGGCTTCTATCCGCGTATTAAAACCAGCTTCACCGGTATGTTCGTCTATTTTTAGTACAATGAATGGTATATTTGGCGTTTCGTGTTCTATGAGTTCTATTAAAACCGAGTCTATACCACAGGCAAAAGATGATACATAAACCATGCCGTCAATTTTTTTCTGTTTTGCAAGATTGACTGCCGCACCGTAAGTATTTCTTGCAAATGACCAGAATGGTTTTTTGAAAAGCTTGTTAACCTCAAAATCTATTGATTTATCGTCAACTGCATCTTCTGTAATGATTTCTACATTAAGTTGGTTGAGCTTTTTTACCAAATCCATGTTTAAGAATGGATCATATACATTGTAAGGATGCCCTAATAAAGCAACTTTGTATTTCAGCTTTGGCTGTTTAATTGTAATTGTAGTGCCGTTCTGTTTTAACCAAGCGTTTTCGAGTGCACTTTTTATTTTTTGCTTATCATTAGTCAAATATTTTCCGGTGTTTAATGCCCATTTAACAAGCTTTTCATTCGGTGTAAAATATATGGGCTCGCCAAGCAAAAAAGGCAAACCGGGAATGCTGTTTGCAATCATTTCGGTTAAACCGCAAAATTTAGGGCATATATATTCCTTTTCACGGATACTCATAATCCGCGGGATAAAAATTGCATCACATTTATCTTTAAGATAACTTACATGACCGTGAAATACTTTTATGGGCAGGCATGCTTCATCGACACAGTATTTGGCGCCCTCATTTAGTATCTTACGGTTTGTATCGGGAGATACAATAATTTCGGCACCGAGTTTTTTAAAAAAGGTTTTCATGAAAACACCGTATTTATAATACAGCAAACCCTTTGGTATCCCTATTTTCAAAAAATCCCCCCATTATAAAACGGCAATCAGATGTATTATTGATGATTAAAGTTGAATTTATACAATTAATGTTGAAGCAATATTATGTTATACTGTTTCTTGTTAAAAATATAGAAATAGCT
>DHNF01000119.1:17427-17839 GCA_002409375.1 Ruminococcaceae bacterium UBA5423 | reverse complement strand
ATTGCAAGCACGCCGGTTTCGTCATCTATAATAATAAGAATTTGTTCTTCCATACCGTTTTCGACATTTACATAGACAAGCACCTGATCATCTTCTTCACCGCGGCAGGAGAATTCATAACATAGTGATTCGGAAAGACCATCTGACGGCACAATTGCTAAATTCTGTGACAGAACAGTTAGGCGCTTGCTTAAGTTTTCGCGTGCTTCTTGTTCCGACACCACGATTTCCGGGAAGTCCCGCTTCTGATGATTCATTATATATCCTTTTGCATCATAGGATACAACACTGCCATCATCAAGTGCAATCCCCACCTTGATAAGATCAGGGTAAAGAATGGTATCGTTTTGTGTTGCGGCAAAATTCACTACTAAAATTCCATTATTAATAGAAAAATAACGGTATTTAAAGT
>DHNF01000119.1:12490-17292 GCA_002409375.1 Ruminococcaceae bacterium UBA5423 | reverse complement strand
GAAAAATAACGGTATTTAAAGTTGTTCATGCCCCTGTTGGTCAATGCTTTTTGTGCAAGCTTTATCGCATTTTCGTTGGTGATTTTAGGCTCGCCGACTGATCTTGAATCTAGGAAATAATTGAGAACTCCACCTGCCTTTGTAACAGATGCACGAACCGAGCCGTCTGTAAAATCATAGCATGGAAGATTTCCATTTGAATCACCCGAATGCTTTAGATTAGATGCACCTGTGGCTTTTTTTGCAATCTGCAGAGCCTTATCGGCAGAAACTTGAGCTTGTCCCTGCAGCAATTTGGGCTTTTGCTGCTGTATATGGTCTGAAAAAGGCCCATCATAAATCATTGTAGGATAGTCGGTGAATCCGTCTTCTATTTCGCGAAATCCGTTTGCTATATCAGGAGTATCCTGGTTATCCATATTTTTTTTGACGGTCTTTGAAACTTCCCCGATTCTAAGACTGCCGTTTTCCACATCACTAACCATTTTTCTAAGCTGCTCTGAAATTGAGGATGCATATTCGGATAGCATGTCAAGCGTTTCTAATTCTTCATCAGAGATAGTGCCGCCTGATGATACTCGATCGGACAGCGCAATGCAGAAGTTTCCAACCTGAGACAAAAACTTATTTGTGGTACCAATCTCGTTTATCGAAACAGGAAGCTGAGAAATTGCCGTTTTGGCATAACCCGAATCCTGCCACAGTTTGCTTGACAGCCCCTGAATCTGCTTTGGTGTAGATGCATACTGCCCTTTTTCCAATGTCGTGTTAAGGTTGTTTATATATTCGGATAATTGACTTAACGCGCGCTGATATGAATATTCGACCGTTGTGCGGTATGCGCGTGCCGCTGCAAACGCACTGATTGAAGACGCCGTAAGTGCGACAATAAGCGCAACCGTAAAGCTTACAGTCCGTATAAGTGAACGGCGGCTCATTTTTTTAAGCATGCTCATTTTGATGCCCCCATTTATCGTTTGTGTTATTTTTTCCCGATTTGTTAGGGCATATTACGGTAAAATAAGGAATGTTCCAAATTTATGATATAATTTATAATATGTTGCCTAATAAAAAAAATAACCGGCAGTTATTGTTGCCGGATTTATTCAGTTTGGTTTTTTTGCCTTAGACAGAACGATGCAAAAAACAACAGTGCGGCAATAATAACAATAACAGGCCCCGTAGCAATGGCATTGCGATACGAAAACCACAATCCGAGCATGCCGGAGAACAAACCAAAAACTAAAGCTGCGAGATGGTATTCCCGAGCGCTGCGTGCAAAATAGCGCGCGGCAGCAGCGGGAAGAATCAGCATCGAATTTACAATAAGCAGACCAACCCAACGTATAGCAAGCATTACAACAACAGCAACTGCTGCTACAAACAAGTTATCGAACAGCTTTACGCGTATCCCCTTGCTTTGAGCAAGGGACGGGCTGATACTGATAGCATAAAAGTAGTTGAAGCACAGCAACCATGCAACAAGAAATACTGCAAGTGTAATCGCAAGCAATATAAGCTCGTTTTTTGTTATGCTTAATATATCGCCTATTAAAATGTTTTGGTATCGGGCAAAACTGCCGCCCCGCGATAACAGCACAAGACCCAAAGCAACTCCGCATGCCGAAAATACTCCGATTACTGTATCTGTGGAAGCAATGTGAGAATGGCGGATGCGGTTCATTGAAAGTGCAAACACCACTGCAAATATTACCATTGCCGGCGTATAATCAGTGAGTCCAAGTAATATTCCGATACCGACACCGGTCAGCGACGAATGACCGAGTGCATCAGAAAAAAAAGCCATCCCGTTGTTGACCACTATGGTACCAAGCATTGAAAATAGAGGCATTGTCAACAAAACTGCAAAAAATGCATTTCGCATGAATTCGTACTGCCACCAGTCAAAAAATAAATCTATCATATCAACTCACCTGCTACATGCATGTTGGAAAACGCATGGTGAAAAGCCTTGCTGCCAAAAACTTGGTCCGGGCTTCCTACAATTTCAACCCCACAATCAAGCAGCAATACATGATCTGCGTTTTTTTTAACAAAATCCAAATCATGGGAAACTAATATCATGATCAAATCGGATCTCGCCTTAAGCCTTCCGATAATATCATAAAAAAGCATAAGCCCCGCCTTGTCCGCGCCCGAAACAGGCTCGTCCATTATAAGTATATCGGGTCTGGGCAGCATTGCGGCGGCAACAAGAACGCGCTGAAGCTCTCCACCCGAAAGCTGTCCGAGTTTTTTGTCAAGCAGATGCGAGGCATTAAATCCCGCAAGATGTTCGGTTAGCTTTTTGACAGTTTTTTGGCGACGCTGTAAGAACAGCGGATACCGGGTAGTCAGTGACGCAATCATGTCAAATACGGTTGTGGGCGAACCTCTCTCTACACTAAGGTACTGAGGCACATAGCCGATACGCGGTCTTTTGACGACCGAACCTTCGAAATCGCTGTAAACCACCTTGCCCGAATACTTCATCTGCCCAACTATTGCCTTTAATACTGTTGACTTACCTGCTCCGTTACGCCCGATAATTGCCGTTAATTCACCGCTATGCGCATGAAGATTTACATCCCGAATTAAAACGCTATCGCCCGCCTTTACCGAAATGTGCTGTAACTTCAGGCAATCTAATTTGCATCCTTTCAATTGGCCGCCTCCTTCAATTGCATGAGATTGTACCGCATAGCATTAATCCATGCATTGGTACCGTCCGCTTTGCCGACAATCGCAGTATCAAGCTTTAATACCCGCGCATATGACGCACCGTCTGCAACGTTGCTATATTTGGCATCATGCTGCATATCATAAAGCAAAAGCACCTTGTCCGATTTTTGGGCTGCCAATGCCGCATCGGCAAGCTGATTTGCCGATAAATAAGACTGCTCGCCAAGTGATAGCGCGGCTACCAAGTTGAACCCCATCTCTTTGGCAAAATAGCTGAGCGATTCGTGAAATATTATACAATTTTTTGTGGGCAAAATACGGGCAGTATTGATAAGCTCATTTTTTATATCTTCAATTTCAGAAATATAGATATTAGCATTGTTATTATATTTATCGGCGTGTTCAGGATCAATTTTAACCATAAAATCTTTAATATTTTTTACCTGGATTATATAATTAGAAGGCGAAGTCCATATGTGTTCGTTGAATTGATTTTCATGTTCGTGATCGTCGTGATGTGCGCTTAGACTATGACCTCCCGGCAATAATGATGCTCCAACAGATGTATCCAAAACTTTTATATCGGGATTTAGATTTATTGAATCTTCAAAAGTGCTTTCCATTCCCAAGCCGTTTATAACCAAAGCATCGGCGTTCGTCAGCGCAATAACATCATCGGGAACAAGCTGATAATCATGAAGGCACCCAGTTTGTGAAGGCGTCAGATTTATCACCTCAACACCTTGAACCCCTTGTGTGACTCGACTCACCGCGCTGTAGACGGGGTAAAACGATGCGACCACTCTAAGTCGTCCTTCTTTTTGCCGTGCATTTCCTGAAAACACCGTAATCATTATCGCAGCAGCAATAATCAACATCATTACCAACGCAATAACTTTTGTTTGTTTACTAATTCCACTCATCAATACTCCTACCTTTACGGCGCATTAATCGGACTGAGTTGCATTAACAGTATACACCTCATGATATATTAGTCAAGTATTTGTTATTTAAAATCTTAATATAAAAAATTTATATTAAGGAAACCGCCAAACATAAAAACAATGGTATTTGACAACAGCTTGTATGGGTAATAGAATAGGTGACATACTATGTGATACTATGAAAGGCGGATATTTTATGGCCGGGACGCGAAACACAAAGCAAAAAATGATTATTTTATCGTTACTAAAAAACGCCAAGCAGCCTCTTACTGCTGGCGAAATTTATAACAAAGCATTAAAAATCCAGCCAAATATCGCTAAATCAACAATTTATCGCAATCTTGACGCCATGCTATCCCGCAATGAAATTAAGCAAGGTATGCTCCAAAGCGGAGAAAGTTTTTACAGTCTCGCTGATGGTCAAAACCATTTGCATTATCTAATTTGCAAAAAATGCAACCGCATGCTGGATTTTCCCAGATGCCCGCTGGGTGATTTGGAGAGTGATATTGCAACGTCTTTGGATTTTGAGATAACTGACCATACGCTTCAAATATACGGTTACTGCCGCAAATGCCAAAGAAATTAAATTAAATGGAAAAAAACGCGTGCGATTACACAACTTCCCTGTAATAATAAACTTATTGCGGTTCAAAATATTACAGGCAAACGCAATAAATTTATTGCGGTAAACACCGCCAAGACATGAAGGAGTGTAAAAGAATGGCAAGAAATAATAGAGCTTTAGTTCCTGAGGCTCGCGAAGGGCTGAATCGCTTTAAGATGGAAGCTGCCAACGAAGTTGGCGTCAATCTTAAGCAGGGCTATAACGGTGACTTGACCTCTAAGCAGGCAGGTTCAATCGGTGGCCAGATGGTTAAAAAAATGATTCAGCAATATGAGAGCAACAACCTTAAGTAAAAACTGAATATGTCATATCTTGGCCGCCCGCGGGACAACAGCCCCTCGGGCGGCTGTCTGTTAAACAATAATTAACTTATACTAATATAAAGTATCGCCTATTATAATTGGAATATTCATCCAATTAATAATTTCAGTGGTGTGTTGAAATGCCTGTCCTGTGCCGTTATAATAATAATAGTTTATATTATTAAAACGGAAAGAGCGTAATATTATGCATGTGTTATTTTATACATTGGGTTGCAAGGTAAATCA
>DHNF01000119.1:0-12337 GCA_002409375.1 Ruminococcaceae bacterium UBA5423 | reverse complement strand
GTAAATCAGTATGAGACTCAGGCAATGCGACGGCTGATGGAGAAATCGGGGTTTTCGACAGGCGAGTATACCGACGCATCAGATACTGACCAGGATGTTGCAATAGTAATAAATTCTTGTACAGTAACAGGTGAAAGCGACAGGAAACTACGGCAGCTACTCAGGCGTATGCGCCGGAGCAACCCGCGCGCGATAATTGTATTAACCGGGTGCATGCCTCAGGCATTCCCTGAAGCTGCGGAAAAATATACTGAAGCAGATATTGTGCTTGGAAATGCTTCACGCAGTTCACTGTCCAAACAAATCAACCGCTATTTAACACTTGGCAGGCGTATTGTTGATATAAGCTCGCACGATGAGAAATTTGAATCTCTTGCAATTGACGAGTTTCAAGGACGCACACGAGCTTTTGTTAAAATTGAAGACGGCTGTGATCGATACTGCTCGTATTGTATTATACCGTATGCACGGGGACATGTGCGTTCCAAACCTCGTGAAGAACTTGCTTTGGAACTTCGAAACCTTGCAAACAAAGGTTTTTCAGAAATTGTTTTAGTCGGGATAAACCTCACTTGTTATGGCCGGGAATGGAATGGAACAATTTGCGATGCTGTAGAAATTGCTTGTTCTATACCCAATGTAAAACGCGTGCGTCTTGGTTCGCTTGAACCCGATTCGATGACACCTGAGGTTATTGCTAAGCTTTCAACTTTTGACAAGCTGTGTCCCCAGTTCCACCTTTCTTTGCAAAGCGGAAGTGCAAAAACACTTAAGCGAATGAACAGACACTACACTCCATCGGAATATCGAAATGTTTGCAACATGCTAAAGAAATATTTTCCCGATTGCGCCCTGACAACTGATGTTATGGTAGGATTTCCGGGTGAGGACGAAATAGAGTTCAACGAATCACTGTCCTTCGTTAAAAGTATAGGTTTTTTGCGCGTTCATATCTTTTCATATTCACCTCGCCCCGGCACGCCCGCGGCAAGGGCCGCTAATCAAATCCACACAGCAGAAAAAACTCGCCGCAATCATACAATGGCCGAAGTATGCAACCAATCTCGTGATAATTACCTTGACCGATGGATAGGCCGTCAAACCGAAGTGTTAATCGAAACACGCCATAGCAGTGGCGGTGTTGAAGGCTATTCGCCACAATACTTTAATGTGCGTTTTTGCCCATATGACAATAAATTTACCCCGGGGAAAATTGTTAGTGTAAAAATTATTAGACATAACGAAGGCATTTGCCACGCGAACCTTATACAGTAGGTATAAGGTTCGCGTGTTTATACTCCGAGAGTGTGATTTTTTGCCCTGTTGCGTTGACAAGTCAATAATGCCGGAGCCTCACGAGGCGGCTGTGCCTATATTCTCACTTCGGGCTCCGGCAATCTGTTTTTATCAAAGATGTCATCAAACATATTATTGATTATCGAATACCACAATACACTGCAATTAAGAGTATAGCCTAAATATTTCTGGCGATTTCATTTGCTCCCCATATTGCCGGCAGGATTTTTGATGGTTCTTTAGCATCGCCAATAACGCAATACTCATAGCCAAGCCCCTTTACAGTATCTACAATAGAAGTATTGCTCTTTGAACCAACGGCAATGACGACCGCTCCACAAGGTAACTCCTGTTGCTTTCCTTCTTTCTCGACAATGATAGACTGCTCCTTAATTTCAATGCATTCCGTATTTGTATGAACCGTTACGGATTTTTCCTCTATGATGCCGAAAACATAAGGCTTAATATACATCTCCAGGTCTTTGCCAATCTCCTCCATCGTTTCAATTATTGTTACCTTTTTGCCTTGATAGCTGAGAATTTCCATTGCTTCCAATCCAATGAGCCCACCGCCTATAACAGCTACGTGATCCGCACTGATTAATTGGTCTGAAACTATAACCCGCCTTGCCTCAAATACGTTTGGAAGGTCAATACCTTGGATGGCGGGTGTTATTGGATCAGCGCCGGTGGCTACTATGACTACGTCAGGATTGATATCCCGTATCCTCTCTTCGTTTGCAGAAGTATAAACCCTGATATCTACGCCTGCTTTAAATGCACGGTACCCCATATGAATGGCTGCTTTAGCAAAGATATCCTTATGTGGTGCGCGGCCGGCCTCAATGAATTGTCCTCCCAAGGCAACATCCTTTTCAAAAAGAACAACTTGGTGTCCCCTGATTTGGGCTATTCTGGCTGCTTCTAATCCTGCCGGTCCACCCCCGATAACAAGTACTTTTTTCTTTTGTTGGGCAGGTTTTATAACTACTTCCCTTTCATGACCTGTGGCAGGATTGAAAATACAACTATTACCTAAACCTTTGAACATTCTTCCAACACACCCCTGATTGCAGGCAATACAGCGAACTATATCATCTGTATTTCCCTCTATGGTTTTTTTAACATAATCAGGGTCTGCCAGCATTGGTCTGCCTAACCCTATAAAATCGGCCATGCCATCCTGAAGCACTTCTTCGGCAAGGTCCGGATGGTCAATTCTTCCCGCTACAATCATTGGAACGTTAGTATGCTTTTTTATTTGGTAAGCATTGTTTGCATTAACCTTTTGCGGATAAAAATACGGTGGGACAGTGTACGCCAGAGCATCATAGCATCCTTGTGATACATCCAATACGTCAAGTCCGGCTTGAACATATAGTTTAGCGGCTTCAATAGCATGTTCTAACTCTATGCCGTTTTTTACGTGCTCAATAGCGCTCATTCGGAAAATAATCGGTAAATCGCTGCCCACTTTTGAACGGACATCTTTTATTACTTCGCACCCGAATCGGGCTCTGTTCTCAAGGTTACCTCCATATTGATCTGTTCTCATGTTTGTGTAGGGGTTGAGGAATTGATCAATAAGGTAGCCGTGTGCACCATGAATTTCTACTGCATCAAAACCGGCTTTTTTGGCTCTGACTGCTGCATCGCCGTAGCTTGAGATCATCTCCTGAACCTCTTCAAGCGTCAAAGCCCTGGGTTCTTCTCCAATAAATGCGTTTGTAACTACAGACGGGGCAACGGGCTGACCATTGAAAGGTTTGCCTGATGTCTGCCTGCCACCATGCCAAAGCTGGATACAAGCAATACCGCCGGCATCTTTAATTGCCTTTGCCAAATCTGTTAAACCGGGAATAAACTTGTCATCATATATTCCCAATATTGTAGGAGACATGGTTGTGTAGTGAACGGCGGCAATCTCTACAATATTCATGGCACATCCACCTAAAACTCTTCTAACATGATAGTCAATTAATTGCTGCTTGGGAGATTCATTATCCACATAACCAGAGCCCATTGGTGGAAAAACCGACCGATTTTTCAGCGTTAAATTTCCGATTTTTCCAGGCGAAAGAAATTTTTCGTACATAGTTGCATCTCCTAACTTTTTCTGTTTTGTATTATGGTTTGTTAACCATTGCTTTATTATGCGTTATTTATTGAACAAAGGATTAATAATAAATTTAGGGTTTCCAAGCATTGAGTGGTGTCAATGCTTGGAAACCCTTGTTTTATTACTATTTGTATTATTATCTGGTGTTTTAACACATTGTTATCGATATTGCGTGCTTATTTTATAGATAACACGGGCTTCAAAGCAGCGCCCGCTTTTGCCTTGTCCGGCAAACCATACTCTGCTTTGGTGTTCCTTGCTTTTATCATGCGAAGTGAATAATTCAATTTGGTCACCTTCAACCGCCTCGTTAATATACGAAATAGACAAATGAGTAATTTGTTTACCTTCCATTCCGCCGGGCATAGCATCACAAATAATATCTGCATATACTGCATTATTTAGGTGCCCGATGTAATCAATATCTGAATATCTAATCTGCCGCACACCGGTTTTTTTAAAAATGTCGGGAATTATTAGCCTCTTAGGGTCCGGGCAGCCATTACACCTGTCGGATTGACCGTTTACATTAAATTGTGCAAATAGAGATGGCCGCAGAATTTTATGCGTATTAAAATCAATAAGTGCAAAGGCCGAGACACTATCAATTAAAGGCCTGCCCTCATTGTCCAAAAATTGATAGCACCTAAAAAATTGTGCACCCTTTGAATTTCGGTGCCATGTTACAATGCGCACGCTCTCGTTTAATATGGGGGCGCGGTAAATACGGCTGTTTAGACGCGTAATTACAAATGACATTCCGTGCTTAATTACTTCCTCACACCCCAGACCGCCTTGCTCGAAATGCAGTTCTCCGACAAGCTGCTGCAATCTAAGCTGGCTTGAAAGCTTTAAGCGTCTGTCCCGCCCGACATCATATGAGGGTATCTTTATATCCCATGTATACTCTGCAGGTATCGGATACTTTTTCATTTTTACCCCCCTGTATATTTATCGTATTTAGTACTTACGGTAATATATTTTTACTTTAGGGCACCTCGAAAAACAATGCGCTCAAGCCCATGCTGTGGGGGTAACCACCAACAACTGGTAAAAGAGCCGAGAAACACGCTATAATACCAGACATACCGGCATTTTGCATCCCATTTCCTTAAAAATGGGCGCACCTCCCCCTATGTAGGCATAGGAACTCTGTTTGCGGTATGCAGGTAAACATACCTGCTCATGTTATACGCAAGATTCTTCAACGCAATGGCGCCATTCGCACGGCGCTTGCCTATACATCGGATCATCATGCCGCCCATGGAATTTGTCATGTGCCCGAACACATGCTCTACTCTTGCACGAATCTTTGATTTTATGCGGTTTGATTCCTTTTGATTCTCGGTCAGTGGGTGACTACGGTAGCCTTTTTCGTTTATCTGCAATATCAAGTTGGGGTTTTTATCAAGGATGGCTCTGAATAAATCCCTACCGGTATAGGCACTGTCCGCATAAAGAACCTTATCCATCAGGTCAATCATATCAACGATTTCCTGACTGTCATGAACCGAAGCATCTGTTGCAGAAAAGTCTATAATCATCTTGCTGTCTTTATCGACCTTAACATGATTCTTGTAGCCGAAATGTTTTTCATCGTTTTTCTTTGTCCATCGGGCATCGGTATCCTTCTGGCGACGCTTGTTATCGCTCCAGTCTTCCGGAATCTTGCCTTGCTTAATATCCTTGTTCTCCTCACGGTTGTTGCGCTGCTTGGGTGCATCTATGAAGCTCGCGTCCACAATGCTGCCGCTACGAGTTATCACGCCCTGCGCTTCCATCTGTTTTGCGAACAGCAAAAACAAATCTTTTTCCACTCCGCGGGTGCTCAGTGTTTCTCTGAACAGCCAGATAGTTTTTGCGTCGGGCACCTTGTCGCCGAGGTTTAATCCCAAAAAGCGCTGAAAGCTCAATCGGTCGTTTATTAGGTATTCCGTGTTGTCATCGGCGATTCCATACCACATCTGCAGAAGCAGGATCTTAAACATCATCACGTAGTCGTATGGTGGGCGACCGCCGGGGCCTTTGCTCTCTTTGCGAAGCGCCTTGTTCAGCATCGGGCGGAACATCTCCCAATCTATCGTCATTGTTATCTTTTCAAGCGGATCACCCATCTCGCTTAGTCGTAATAATCTGTCATCCTCATGGAAAAAGCCCATTTGTTTCATGCTCGCACACCTCACTGGTTTTGTTATTCTATTATACCATATCTGTTGGTATGCTTGCTTCAGTTTTTAGAGATGCCCTTAATAAATAAAATATAATGCAACCTTTTCGCTTGTTAATCAGTGTTATATATAAGGGGAGGAATGATCCGTGAACACAGAATCGCTGCGTACGAACGATTCAGTGGATGAAATCCTTGACCGGTATTCAACGATGGTTTATCGTCTGGCGTTTGCCCGCACAAAAAACCGATTTGACGCTGACGACATTCTTCAGGAGGTTTTTTTGCGGTATATACGCAGCAAACCTACCTGTTGTGACGAGGAGCACTGCAAGGCATGGCTGATACGCACCACTATTAATTGCAGTAAAACACTGCTGAATTCGGCATGGTTTCGTAAAACAACATCGCTTAACGACACACTGTACTTTGAGATGAAAGAGCACAGTGAGGTTTACTATGCAGTACTTGCGTTGCCGGTTAAGTATCGCACGGTTATTCATCTTTATTATTACGAAGATTATGCAGTTGCGGAAATTGCTGAATTGCTTCATAGTAAATTATCTACTGTGAAATCGCAGCTGCATCGAGCCCGCAAAATGTTGCGGGTTAAGCTGAAAGGAGAAGATATCGATGTTTAGGGAAAAGTATCACTCCGACAACCAAAAGATTACACCCGACAAGGCGCTAGTCAAATACTTGTCGGTCCGTATGGCGCAAACTGATGCAGGCACGGCTATTTCATCTGAAAGGCCTCACAGCCGGCGGTGGGTGCTGCGGTCAATCGCTGCAATGGCCGCGTGCTTTGCACTGTTGATTAGCGCAGGCGGACTGTATCTGCATTTTGATACTCGGCAGGATAAGCCGGCGGTAACCGATAAAATAACCGATGTTAAAACAGGAGTCACGTATTCAGACCTTTACGAGCTTGTCAAGTCCATGGAACCCAAGAAGGATTTGGGTGATATGATTGGAGGTTTTCTCAATCGAAAGTCAGCTGCAAATAATGCAGAGATAGCTCCAGGTTCTGCCAAAGGTGGTTCGGTTGATATGGAAAGCAATCAGGGCGACCACTCTAAAACGAACACGCAGGTTCAGGGCGTTGACGAGGCCGATATTGTTAAAACCGACGGCAAGTATATTTATACTTTAACCAAAGGCAACCTTGCAATAATCCGTGTGCAGGGGGCACAAATGGTCAAAGTAGCCAGTGTTAATTGCACCAAATTTGCCGATACAGATACTGAAAGCTATCCGGCTGAAATGTATGTAATTGACGATCGATTGGTTATTATTAAAAATGTTTTTGACAATGCTGATTCGAATAACGGCATTGCAAAAAAGTCAATGTATGCCTATGATACAATATATCAGACAGGTGTTACCAGTACGGCGGTTTATGATATCAGTGACCGTTCTAACCCAAAGCTTTTGGGTGATCCGGGACAAAGCGGCAGCTATTTGTCGTCGCGTATGGTTGGCAAGACGCTTTATCTGTTAACTAATTATACCATTTATGAAAAAGCAAAAAAGAGTGATCCCGAAACCTATATACCGCGTCTATTTGACAACGGCAAGGCCCGGACAATGGACGCTGATGATATTATAATTGGTATTCAACCAAAACAACGACAGTATGTCGTGGTAACGGCAATCAATGTTGACCAGCCGAATGATAGAATTTCCTCTAAAACCGTGTTCGGTTGCGGCACGACATTGTATTCGAACACCGAAAACATGCTGATTGCAAGTAGTGCACAAAAAGCGACAAAGACCGGCGGCACAACAGTGAACAAGACGACAGCCGGTGCTGTAAGTGAGGGCAATGTTGGCAGCCAAAGCAAAGCGGCAAAACCATCTAATGCGCCCGATTATTCGGGCAGTGAAACGACTGGGACATCTGATAGCACTCAAACCGTCAGCTATACAAGTGTTACAAACTTGATGAGATTTTCATTAAACGACGGACAAATAGAGTTTGCGGCTTCAGGCAGTGTTCCGGGAAATCTGCTTAACCAGTTTTCGATGGACGAATATATGGATGTGTTCCGTATTGTTACAACGGTCAACACATATACCGAAACACGAAGAGGCAATGGAGCCAATGGAACAGTGAGCATGTCGCCAAACAACGGCACATCCAATGCGCTGTACACGCTTAACCAGGGCATGGAGATTATTGGCAGCATTGAAGATGTTGCAAAGGACGAGCGTGTTTATTCGGTCCGTTTCACCGGCGATATCGGGTATTTTGTGACATTCCGCCAGGTTGACCCGTTATTTGCCGTGGATTTGTCCGACCCCACAGCCCCAAAAATTTTAAGTGCTCTTAAAATCCCCGGTTTTTCAGATTATCTGCACCCATATTCCGATGGGTTACTATTTGGTCTTGGACACGATGCAAGCGAGCAGGGCAGCGTTAACGGTCTTAAGCTTTCTATGTTTGATGTATCAGATCCGACTGATGTCAGCGAAAAGCACAAGCTTATTATCGGTGATGCATATTGGTCTGAGGCAAGCTATAATCATAAAGCAATTATTGTATCTCCTGAAAGAAATTTAATTGCTTTCCCATGTGACAGCAAATACCTTGTATTTGAATATTCTGACGATGGATTTGTTAAAGTCGGGGAAATATACAATGATGCCAGTTACAACCAACGCGGGCTGTATATCGGGAACGTATTTTATGTATGCAGCAACGACCGTATATCGTCTTATTCAATGGATGGATATATTAATCTTGCAACAATAATGCTTTAAAATATTGAGATATTAAAAAACAAAGCGGAGCGTCGGGGACGGCGCTCCGCTTTGTTTGTGTGATTTATTTTTTAAATTCGACTATTTCTATTGATTCAATTATCACATCATTTATCGGTTTGTCGTTGTTGTCGGTTCCTACTTTGGCAATAGCATCAACAACATCCATTCCCTCAAACACCTGTCCGAACACGGTATGACCTCCACTGGCGCGCCAAGCACCATCAAGACTTATATTCCCACCGTGTTTTTCATACAGCTTCCAGACTTCTTTGGGTACAAGCTTTGGGTCAGGCGCAAGTACATGGCTTGCTTTATAAAAATCCTCCCAGTTCGTAAACCCGTATTTTTGTGCAATTGCCAACTTGTTTTGTTCAAAATAATCCTTATATCCTTGCTTTATTTTAGCTTCATCAAATTCACTTTTATCCGGAAATTTTGAAGCGGGAGCTTGGTTGATAAAAAACTGGCTGCCGTTGGTGTTAGCCCCTGAGTTAGCCATTGCCAGCGATCCGCGAATATTGACAAGCTTGGAGTCAAACTCGTCCCCAAACGACTTGTTCCAAATACTCTCGCCGCCCCTTCCGTTTCCGTCAGGGTCGCCGCCCTGTATCATAAAATCGTTAATTACTCGGTGGAAAATAAGTCTGTCATAATAGCCGTTTTTAGAATGAGTTTTAAAATTTTCAACTGCCTTGGGTGCGGCTTCGGGGAAAAACCGAATTCTTATATCACCCTCGCTTGTGTGCATAATCGCAATTTCTTCTCCGTCGGCAGGATCTTCAAGCTGAAATCCCACCTTTTTATCGGTATATACAGAGGGGATTGTTTTTTTTGAACATGCTGTAATCGGGATAGCAAGCATAACTGCCGTGGCAGCGTATAACAAATGGTTAAATTTAAATTTCATAATCATATTACCCTTTCGTTTCATTTTGTATTAGTATGCTTTTCCCCATACTACAAGTTCTTTTGCAGGTTTGTTGCAGCAAACGCAGTTTTGAGACACTTCATGTTGCTCGAACGGTATACAGCGGCTTGTAATGCCGGCTTTTTCTTTAAGCTCGGTTTCGCAGGCCTCGTCACCGCACCACATGGCCTTGATAAAGCCCGGCTTGTTATCGGCTAATTCTTTAAGTTCGGACATGGTTTTAGCTGTATAAGTCATTGAATTGCGGCGTGCCAATGCCTTTTGATATAATCCGTCGTGAACATCTTTTAGCAACAGCGGCAGCTTTTCTTTAATTTCGTTAAGTGATACGATGGTCTTTTCGCGGTTATCCCGCCGAACAATTACACACTGATTGTTTTGAATGTCACGGGGTCCGATTTCAAGGCGCAAGGGAACGCCCTTCATTTCATGTTCGGCAAACTTCCATCCGGGCGAATTGTCCGAATCGTCCACGCACACACGGACAACCGATTTTAAATTGTCACAAAGAGCAGATGCCGCCTCAAGCACACCGGGTTTATGCGTGGCAATCGGTACAATTACAAGCTGTACCGGAGCTACTGCCGGTGGCATAACCAGTCCATTGTCATCGCCGTGCGTCATAATTATTGCGCCGATTATGCGTGTAGACATGCCCCACGATGTTTGAAACGGATATTGCAGCGTATTGTCACGCCCGGCAAATTGTATGCCAAACGCGCGTGCAAAGCCATCTCCGAAATAATGGCTTGTTCCGCTTTGCAATGCCTTACCGTCATGCATCATCGCTTCAATTGTATATGTTGCCAATGCACCCGCAAACTTTTCCTTTTCTGTTTTGCGCCCTTTAAGCACGGGAATTGCAAGTGACTGTTCACAAAAATCAGCATATACATTGAGCATACGCTCTGTTTCTTCCATGGCCTCATCGGCTGTTTCATGCATTGTGTGGCCTTCTTGCCAGAAAAACTCGGTGGTTCTCAAAAATGGGCGAGTGGTTTTTTCCCACCTAACAACCGAACACCATTGATTGTAGAGCTTGGGCAAATCCCTGTAAGAATGGATTATCTCGGCGTAATGGTCACAAAACAGTGTTTCTGATGTTGGACGCACACAAAGGCGTTCGGCAAGCTTTTCCTCGCCGCCGTGTGTCACCCACGCAACCTCGGGGGCAAAACCCTCAACATGATCCTTTTCGCGCTGCAACAAGCTTTCCGGTATAAACATTGGCAGCATAATATTTTCATGACCAAAAGCCTTGAAACGCGAATCCAAATCATTGCGTATATTTTCCCATAATGCAGTTCCGTAGGGGCGTATAATCATGCAACCACGAACATCCGAATAACAAGCCAATTCTGCTTTTAAAACTATATCTGTATACCATTTAGCAAAATCTTCGTCCATTGAGGTAATGGATTCAACCATCTTTTTATTATTGTTTGCCATATATGTCCATCCTTTCGGCATTCAAAAAATAAACTGGGGACGGCATTTATTGTCCCCATTTATTGAGTAATACTGAAATTCGACTAAAATATCTTTCTTTGATTGCGTTGGCGTGCATGGTGTTCATTGTTTTTTTTGAGAGTCATCCTTGTCGTTACCAGTGATTTTGTTAAGCAACACAATAACACCGAGGATTATACCCATAACAACAAAAATACCGACCATGCCCATAATCATTAACGCTAAAGATTCGGCTACATGTTCTGTTCGAAAAACTATATTCATAAAAGCACACCCTTTCCTGTTATATCGTCATATTAACATTGGCACGACGGTGAGAATAATACCACCTGCGACAACCGAGCCTATTTGTCCGGCAACATTGGCGCCCACCGCATGCATTAACAGATGATTTTGGTTGTCCTCTTTAAGCGCCATTTTTTGAATAACCCTTGCAGACATAGGAAACGCCGAAATTCCGGCCCCGCCCACCATTGGGTTTATTTTTTTGTCCTCGGACAAAAACAGGTTCATAAACTTGGCAAACAATACACCGCCTATTGTATCGAAAACGAAAGCAAACAATCCAAGGGCCATTATGATAAGAGTATCAAAAGTGACAAAATATTCGGCTTTCATGCTGGACGAAATTGTAAGGCCAAGCAATATTGTTATAAGGTTGGCAAGCGATGTTTGTGCTGTTTGCGACAGGCTATCAAGCTTAAGGCATTCACGCAGCAAGTTGCCAAACATCAGCATTCCGACAAGGGATACGGACATGGGCGCTACAAGACCCGCTATTATCATTACAATAATTGGGAAGAAAATGCGGGTGCGGCGAGATACTGACTGAGGATTGTAAGGCATACGAATACGCCGCTCTTTTTGCGTTGTAACCAATTTAATCGCGGCAGGCTGAATTGTAGGAACAAGCGCCATATATGAGTAGGCAGCCACGGCAATTGCGCCCATATAGTTTGATTTGAATATGTGCGATACAAGGATAGCGGTAGGACCGTCTGCGGCGCCAATAATGCCGATTGCCGCTGCATCCTTAAATTCCGGAAATATAAACGATGCCACAAGAACAGTCAAAAAAATACCAAACTGCGCTGCGCCGCCGAAAAGCAACATTTTTGGATTGGACAGCAATGGTCCAAAATCAATCATTGCGCCAATACCGATAAACAAAAGCAGCGGCATAGCCTCGGCTGCGTCTATGCCAACCTTGAAAAGCCAGTCAATAATACCCGGCACTTCGTACCCCAAAGCTTCATTCATTTGATTGATAGCGCCCGAAAAGGGGAGATTTACAAGTATTGCGCCAAAGCCCATCGGCATCAACAGCGCAGGCTCGAAATCCTTGGCCAGAGCCAGGTAAATCAGAAGTATTCCAATGAAAAACATAACGAGGTTTTTCCAACCGTCACCGGTAAAAAAATAAGCCACCCCAGCATATAAAAAACTGAATTGACGTATAATGTCCAATTTCTACTCCCCTTATTTTTGTACGACCTTCAGATATTGTCCTTGATTTTACAAACATCTATTATACTTGAGATTTTTATAATTTTCAACATAAAAACAGGATTTGAGTTTCCCCATTTTTAAA
>DHNF01000109.1 GCA_002409375.1 Ruminococcaceae bacterium UBA5423 | reverse complement strand
TTCACCGCAAGCGGAGAAGGTGGGATTCGAACCCACGGCCCCTTACGGAGTCCCTGGTTTTCAAGGCCAGCTCCTTAAACCACTCGGACACCTCTCCCTACCTTAAATAACGCAAACAATAATATCATTTTAATTTGATGTTGTCAACTACTTTAAATTTTTTTGAGTTTCCCCATTTTTCAAGTGGGAAATAAAGACAGCTGAAGGTTTCCAACTGTTTTTAAAACAGATTTACCAATTTCAGCAGCAGGATTCTATATGCGTAGGCATGGAGGCTACCGGACATTACTGGCTAAACCTCTACTGTGCGCTTATGGATCTGGGGATTGAGCTTCATGTTGTAAACCCTATTCTAACCGATGCGATGCGCCGCATGTCCGTGCGCAAAGCAAAAACGGATACCGTGGACTGCCGCTATATTGCTGATGTAATCCGTATGGGTAATTATTCGGATGTGTCGGTTCAAACCAGCGATATTCAAGAATTTCGCCAACTGTGCCGGTTTCGGTACAATCTGGTTGATGAAGCTGGCATGATTAAGAACCGTGTTATTGGTATACTTGACCGAATTTTCCCGGAATACAGTAAGCTGTTTTCTAACGTGTTTGGTACAACATCTATGGCATTGCTCAGTAAATATCAGTCTCCGGATTCGCTACTAAAATTGGGAACAAAACGACTTGTTGAGTTTTTGAAAAAGCATTCGCGCGGCCGTCTTGGCGAGGAAAAAGCGAAAGAAATTCGTGAGGCGTGTAAGCATTCGATTGGCATCAATATGGCGAATAACGCATTGAGCTTTCAGTTACGGATGATGGTCGAACATATTCAATTCATAGAGGAGCAGATTGATGAGCTACAAAAGCAGATTGAAGCCATCTATTCCCGCTGTGAATGTTATCTTGATACCATCATAGGCGTTGGCATCGTTTCCGGGGCGGTTATTTATTCAGAAATCGGAAACATAGATAATTTCGATAATCCCAAAAAACTAACCGCTTTTGCCGGAATTGATCCTTCTATCAAGCAATCGGGGAATTTCACCTCCACAAAAAATACAATGTCCAAACGAGACTCTGTTTACCTGCGAAGAGCTCTTTGGAACGCTGCAACTGTGGCAGCTCAGCAAGACCCAGCTTTATCCGCATTTTATCAGAAAAAGCGTGCTGAGGGTAAGGATTACATGACAGCTATTGGTGCTGTTTCACATAAATTATGCAACATAGTCTTCGCTGTTCTTAGGGACAAAAAGCCTTATGTCCCAAGAGTCTAATTATTTGTTTTTTACTATTGACATTTGATAGCTGGCTACATCACCGAATAATATTTCACGATTATGCGTACATATTGTGACGAAATAGGCACCGTTTTTACTGTAATCATATCCTTGTAACCGATTTAATTTGCGTTTCGCGAATTCCATATCGTTGTCACCTATATATTGGTATATTTATAATTTACCTATTAAACTTAGTTTTAATTCTATGATATTTCTGTACAAAAAGCAAGGTGACAAATTTCTTGTCACCTTGGACTGGCGGAAAGAGGGGGATTCGAACCCCCGGTGCGCTATAAACGCACACACGATTTCCAGTCGTGCGCCTTCGACCAGCTCAGCCATCTTTCCGTATAAAGTAAAATCAAAAAACACCGACCTGATGAATTATACACGAATCGTCATTCAATTTCAAGCGGTTTTAAAATTTATGTTAATTAATTTAAAAATATATTTTATTCTGCTTTTAAATTCTCTTTCAGAGCATTACTCATCATTCGAGGCATTTCACTTGCTATTGATTCACATATTAGACGGACAAGTTTTTTGTCCGACTCACCAGCAACTGAAATTGTAATGTCTTTTTCAATTAATACTGACGGAAACACAAATGTACCAAATGCAGACGGCTTTGTAACATTAACGGCAATCCTTTTTGCTTTGCACTCGTCCGAAATCGCAATGTTTACAGATTCATTATTTGTTGCTGCAATACATATATAGCATGACGAACAATCACCACGAAAATACCGGCGAGGAATATGCCGTATCAGCCCATTTTTATCCATATCACTCAACCTGTCACATAAGGTGGGACTAATAACCGTAACTTTCGCACCAAATTCCAAAAGAACAGCAGCACGCGCAGCAGCTTTATCTCCTCCGCCGAAAATTATACAATTATTACCCTCTAAATCAATATACATAGGGAACTGCGGCGCCATTTTGTCACCAACCTTTCTTAAAATTCCATTTATTTACAATAGTATAGCATATATCTTATTATATAACAAGCTTTTTAATATTCATAAGTTTTTATGATGCTTTCTGCTATTGACCTTTTAGGTTGCCTTAAATCCATAGCCTGTTTTTCAATATATCTGTGCGCCTGACTCTCAGTCATTTTTAAATATTGGATAAGAACACATTTTGCACGGTTAATTAATTGTGTTTCCTCAATTTTGGTTTCAAGCTTAATCGTTTTGTTATGCAGTCCCCGAATACGTTTACTGTATGCATGCATCAGCCTTATTGATTGTGAGAATAGATAACGATTGACAGGCTTATGCAATACAAACACGCCTGCATCTTGAACGAGTGCAGACACTTTATCGGCATCATCTTTTTTTACGAGCAACAAAACACCCGAGCAGTAATTTTCGGCAACAAAAAGTGCCAACTCTTTACCGCTTTCATCTGAAAGAGGCGAGTTAATGATAATGATATCATAGCTTTTATTAATAAGTAAATCACGTGCCTGTCCGGCAGATAACACTGTTGCTATATCAGTCATTGAACAGGACTTGCACAATTCACTGAGCATTACCCGCCCCTTATCTGAGCTGGATACGATTAGCACGTTGCACACTTATTTCACCGCCTGTCCAATTACCTTTATTAATACTTCATATTATTAAATACATCACCATTTGTTTACTTTTTACAGGCAACCAACATACAAAAAAGTGCATAGAACGCACTCAATACCGTATACTTCTTTTTGCAACACTATCTTTGTTAATAGTTTTTCTTTAACAATTATAAAGTACAGCACAGATAATGTCAACCATAATGATATTTCCGT
>DHNF01000179.1:2824-3892 GCA_002409375.1 Ruminococcaceae bacterium UBA5423 | reverse complement strand
TAGCTCATCTGGTAGAGCGCCACCTTGCCAAGGTGGAGGTAGCGAGTTCGAGCCTCGTAAGCCGCTCCAAAAAATCCTGAAACATATGGTTTCAGGATTTTTTTATACTTGTGATGTCACGAGTTGCCCAGGTTGCGTAAAAGGCGAAAATATACAAAATAATGCAATCTTTGCTGGCTTGGTCACCATAACCCTACAAATTTGTTGACGCCCCTTGAAATTACACCTCATATGCAATAAAATTAAAGTATATTTGTATGGGAGGCTGTAAAATGCTTTTTGAAAAATGGCTCTTGCATAGTATGGTTCATAGGGCATATTGCAGCAAAACACGCAAACTAATTAAGTATAAGATAAAAAATTGATAACGGCTGCGGAGCCTTTGCGCCTGCAGCCGAGTTTTGTTTTTTGTCGCTGTGAGAAGTATATAGTCGATTGCGTAATTATAGGATCTGTGTTCGTGTATTTTGCGATTGGTTAAGGAAAGTGAAAAGTAAGGAGAAGAGATATGCGTAAGTTAAAGGTTGCCGTTATTATGGGCAGCGACAGTGATTTGCCTGTCGTGTCCAGGGCGATTGACAAGCTAAAAGGTTTGGACATTGAGATTGAGGCGCATGTTATGTCGGCACACCGTACCCCTCGGCGTGTGATGGAGTTTGCCGAGCGTGCTGAAAATAACGGTTTTGGCGTTATCATTGCCGCTGCGGGAAAGGCTGCTCATCTTGCAGGCGTGATTGCTGCGCATACAATTTTGCCGGTTATCGGCATTCCGATAAAGTCGTCTACACTGGACGGGCTGGATTCGCTCTTGTCGACGGTGCAGATGCCATCGGGCGTTCCGGTTGCAACGGTTGCGATTGATGGGGCCGAAAATGCTGCTATACTTGCGGCGCAGATTTTGGCACTTAACAACGCCGATTTGCGGGACAAGCTTAATGATATGAAAAAGGATATGGAAGCCATGATAGATGAAAAGGATAAAAAACTATTTAAAGCAAATGCTGAAAATTTTTAGGAGGGAACATATATGCAAAAGTTATCAATGCTTTATGAGGGAAAAGCCAAAAA
>DHNF01000179.1:2383-2583 GCA_002409375.1 Ruminococcaceae bacterium UBA5423 | reverse complement strand
CTTTATGAGGGAAAAGCCAAAAAAGTTTTTACTACCGATGATAAAAACTTTCTGATTGTGGATTATAAGGACGACGCGACGGCTTTTAACGGTGAAAAAAAAGGCACAATTGCCGGCAAGGGCGAAATTAACAACCGAATGAGTAATATGTTAATGAGTATGTTAGAAAAAGAAGGCATACCAACGCATTTTGTCAAAGA
>DHNF01000179.1:0-2242 GCA_002409375.1 Ruminococcaceae bacterium UBA5423 | reverse complement strand
TACCAACGCATTTTGTCAAAGAGATTTCACCGCGTGAAACAGTTGTTAAAAAAGTTTCTATCGTTCCGCTTGAAGTTATTATACGCAACATTGCCGCCGGCTCGTTTTCTAAGCGGTATGGTGTTGCCGAGGGCAAACAATTAAAACAGCCGAGCATCGAATTCAGTTATAAAAACGATGATTTGGGAGATCCGCTTATAAATGAGTACCATATTCTTGCCCTTGGGCTGGCTACGCGGCAAGAGATTGATTTGATAACGGAATATGCATTTAAAGTTAATAAAATATTAAAAGAGTATTTTTTAAAAATTAATATTGAGCTTGTTGACTTTAAGCTTGAATTTGGGAAAACCGGCGACGGCACTATTGTGCTTGCCGATGAAATTTCTCCCGACACCTGTCGGTTTTGGGATGTGCAAACCCACGAAAAGCTGGACAAGGACAGGTTTCGCCGCGATATGGGCGGCGAGGTTGAAGCATACAATGAGGTTATGCGCCGCATAAGTGGCAAATAGATACGGAGGCTTTTATGTTTTGCAAGTTAAACGAGGAATGCGGCGTATTCGGTATTTTTGATCCGGTTATAAGCAATGTTGCGCAATCAACATATTTTGCATTGTATGCGCTGCAGCACCGCGGGCAGGAAAGTTGCGGAATTGCTGTCAATGAGGACGGTGTGTTCAGGGCGCATCGCGCCGGTGGATTGGTGCCCGATGTATTCACAGCAGATACTCTTGAAAAGCTGGGCAAAGGCAATATCGCCTTAGGGCATGTGCGGTATTCAACAGCAGACAACAGCAACATTGATAATGTGCAGCCGCTTGTGGTGCGGCATGTTAAGGGGACTATGGCAGTTGCCCACAACGGCAAATTGACCAATGCATACGAGCTGCGCCGGAAGTATGAACTTGAGGGTGCAATATTTCACGGTACAAGTGATGCAGAGGTGATAGCCTATGCGATAACAAGGGCACGGCTTGAAACCGGTTCAATTGAACAGGCGGTTGAAAAAGCGATGGATGTTATCAAAGGCGCTTATTCACTTGTGATAATGTCGCCCCAAAAGCTCATCGCAGTGCGTGACAAGCAGGGTTTTCGCCCGCTGTGTATGGGCAAAACTAAAGACGGTGCCATAGCTTTTGCTTCTGAAAGCTGCGCGCTTGACGGCATTAACGCTGACTTTACACGCGATTTAAAACCAGGCGAAATAGTTGTGGTATCAGATGACGGTGTGCGATCGATTGAAACGCATTGCGGTGAAAACAGCAGCATGTGCGTGTTTGAATATGTTTATTTCGCGCGTCCCGACAGCGTGATTGACGGTACAAGCGTGTACGAGGCGAGACAGCGTGCAGGCGCATTTCTTGCACTGGAGCACCCTATACAGGCCGATGTGGTTATAGGCGTCCCGGATTCGGGACTCGATGCCGCTCTCGGGTATGCAAAGCAGTCGGGTATTCCGTACGGCGTAGGGTTTATTAAAAACCGCTATGTTGGGCGCAGCTTTATTCAACCGTCCCAGGGGCAGAGGGAAAATGCGGTAAAAATAAAAATTAATGTCGTGCGCTCGGTTGTAGATGGAATGCGTGTTATTATGATTGACGATTCGATTGTCAGGGGAACAACAAGCGCTCGCATTGTTAAGCTCTTGAGAGAGGCAGGGGCAAAAGAAGTGCATATGCTTGTTTCCTCGCCGCCTTTTATAAATCCATGTTATTTCGGCACCGATATTGATAGCCGTGACAAGTTGATTGCGTATCGACTGAAATCGGTTGATGAGATTGCACGCAAAATCGGGGTTGACAGCCTTGGATATATGAGCGTAGATAGTATAAATAAGATTGCAACTAATAATAAATGCAAATTTTGTGATGGGTGCTTTTCCGGTAAATATCCGGTTGAAATCCCCGAACACATTCCAAAGGATAAATTTGAGGAAAAAATAAAAAAGGGTGGTGTTATTACCGATGACTGACAGCTATGCGGCCGCCGGTGTTGATGTTAATGCCGGATATAAGGCAGTTGAATTGATTAAAGCACATGCAGCAAAAACCGCGGTACCCGGCGTATTATCCGGATTGGGTGGCTTTGGTGGTATGTTCGAGCCCGATTTTACCGGAATGAAGCGTCCGGTACTTATATCGGGCACCGACGGCGTAGGTACCAAGCTCAAGCTTGCTTTTCTTATGGATCATCACAATACCGTGGGCGTTGATTGTGTGGCAATGTGTGTAAATGATGT
>DHNF01000029.1:3735-5605 GCA_002409375.1 Ruminococcaceae bacterium UBA5423 | reverse complement strand
ATCGTCAATAATCGTTTTATTTTGTGCCAAAAATCCTGTCGCCGGCGTCGCCGAGTCCGGGCACGATATAGCCATGGTCGTTTAGGTGACTGTCCAGTGCGGCGCAGAACACCTGCACATCGGGGTGAGCTTTTGTCAATTTTTCTAAACCCTCGGGGGCGGCAATAATGCACATAAACTTAACACTGCGCGGCTGTCGCAGTTTGATTTGCGTTATTGCGTCAACTGCCGAACCGCCTGTTGCCAGCATGGGGTCAAGAACAATGACCTCGCGCTCGCTTATATCGCCGGGCAGCTTGCAATAATATTCGACCGGTTTTAGCGTGTCGGGATCGCGATAAAGTCCGATATGCCCCACCTTTGCAGCGGGCACCAGCTCGATTGCGCCGTCTACCATACCAAGACCGGCGCGCAGTATCGGCACAAACGCAAGCTTGCGCCCTGCAATAACCTTTGATTTTGTTTTGACAAGGGGCGTTTCGATTTCGACCTCGCAGGTGGGCAAGTTGCGTGTCGCCTCATAGCACATCAGCTCGGTTATTTCTTGTATAAGCTCGCGAAACTGCTTGGATCCTGTATTTTTGTCTCTAAGCAGCGTCACTTTATGTTGGATAAGAGGATGGTCGGCAATAAAGGGTTTTAGGGTTTGGGGCATATTTTCAAGTCCTTTCGATTTTAGGCTTTGGCACCCGTTTTGCGCTTAAGCTCCCTTTCGGCTTGAGGAAGGCGCAGATAAATCGGCAACAGACTGTCGGCCGACACTGCCTTTTCGGGTTGGCTAGCTGCTTGCATAGCCACTCCAACCGCGTTTTGAAAACGAAATTGCTCGGGCGCTATATACACATTTGCGCAATTCGGACAAATAGCATTATAGCATAATAATGCCCCGTCACCAACAAAAAGCACGCTTTTTTTTGTGTTAATAATCTGGTTTTTGAGTTCTTCTATTTTTAATGCGCTGTCCTCGGTCAATCGCGTAAGGGTGTTGGAGCTGCATTCAAACATTGCGGTATAAACCTGTGAGCAGCGTGCATCCATTGCAGGGCACACAATGCCATCGAAATGCAGTGCCCCTGCCATGTGTGCCATTGCGGCCAGCGTCGAAACACCTATACAGGGAATACCCCGTGCAAAGGCAATGCCCTTGATAGCCGCAACGCCGATTCTGACGCCCGTGAACGAGCCGGGGCCGGCCGCAACTGCAAGCATGTCTATGTCGTCAATGCCGATACCACTATTTTTAAGCATGGCGTCAATCATGGGTATCAGCGTTTGACTGTGCTTTAATTTAACATTGATATATGAACTTGCAAGAACCTTGCCGTCCTCATAAACCGCACAGGATGCAGGCCCTGCCGAGGATTCCACCGCCAAAATTTTCAATGATCCTGATCCTTTCTGCCAAGTAAAGGGCGTTCAATTTCAATCCGGCGGGTGTTGTCGTCAAGCTGATTAAACCGGACAAAAATAGTATTGCCCGGCAATGCGGTTTCAATGTTTTCGCTCCATTCGACAACGATTATCGCACCGGAATCGATATAATCAAAAAAGCCGGTAGAATACAAATCGTCCCACCCATTAACACGGTACATATCAAAATGGACAAGGGGCGGGGTGCCGCCATATTCATGCACAAGCGCAAATGTTGGGCTGGACACATGGGTTTTTAGCCCTAAGCCGGATGCAAGCCCGCGCACAAATGTTGTTTTGCCCATGCCCAGCCCGCCAAACAGCGCGACTACATCGCCGGATTTAAGTTGTGCTGCCAGTTTTGCGCCGGCATGTTCGGTATCAACAGGGGATTTTGAAACAAGGGTTTGCAATGGAGGTTGTCCTTTCGATTTAAACGGCGGGTTGGGGGTTCTTTGGC
>DHNF01000029.1:2100-3576 GCA_002409375.1 Ruminococcaceae bacterium UBA5423 | reverse complement strand
CGGCGGGATGAGGGCATCCCGTCATATACCCGCCATATATACATTGTTGTATATTATACCACAAATTAATCTTTAAAAAAACATTTATGCAATTCTTGATTAGCGGTACAAAAACTGATACAATAGTGCAAAGCAACTAATGAAAGGGCGGTATACGGCTTTTGAACTTGATAGCAAAAATAAAAAGCGGCATATCGTCGTATATGCGCTATACAGACTGGCTATTGCTGATGTCTTGCATTGCGGCATCGGCTTATGGCATTGCGCTGGTTTTTTCGGTTGTGAAAACATCGGGCGCCGCCTCGCGGGAATATATGATACAGATAGTTGCGTGCTTGTTTGGTATAATTGCAGCCGTTGCAATTTCTAAAATAGATTATGAAAACATCTGTCGGGTATGGCCGGTGTTGTCGGGCATTTCGTTAATATTGGTGCTGCTGACATTTACACCGCTGGGGCTTAGCGTGGCAGACGACAAGGCTTGGCTTAAGGTGCCAATTATCGGGACATTTCAGCCCTCAGAGCTTATGAAAATCACATTCATAATTTCGTTTGCCGCCCATCTTTCTAATGTGCATAATCGGTTGAACGAGCTGCGCACCGTTTTGTTGCTTTGCGCTCATGGCGCTGTGCCAATCGGCCTTGTGTTTTTGCAGGGTGACGACGGCACGGCACTGGTTTTTATTTTTATATTCGTATCCATGATGTTCATTGCCGGGTTGCGGGCAACATATTTTGTTGTCGCCATGACCGGCGGTGCGGCATCTGTACCATTCATTTGGCAACACATGGGTGATAAACAGGCGCGTTTTTTAAGCCTGATTTTTGTTGAAAAATATATCAACGATATTGGTTGGCAGCAGCAGCTTGCACTTGTTGCAATTGGTTCGGGCCAGCTTTGGGGCGTTGGCTTTTTAAAAGGCGGCGACCATCGGATATACGCCCGAAACAATGACTTCATCTTTACCGTTGCCGGCGAAGAGCTTGGCTTTATTGGGGCGCTTGCCCTTTTGGCCGTTATCGTGTTGATAGTGCTTGCACTGCTGCGCGAAATAATTACCGCACGGGATTTGAAAGGTATGCTTTTGTGCGGTGGAATAATGTCGATGATTGGTTTTCAGTCTCTTATAAACCTTGGCATGAATTTGCGGCTTTTGCCGGTTATCGGTATTACACTCCCCTTTTTCAGCCGCGGCGGAAGCTCGATTGCAACGCTGTATTTGGGTATAGGCGTTGCGCTAAGTGTCTATTATTCAAGCAAAGCGCGTGTGCGCGACACTATTTTTTCTAAAAAGTCTGTGTAACCGGCTCACTTATTTGGCTGGCAGCTTGTTCGCTGTATACCCTGTTTTCACTTGAAAAGTCGGGGCAATATGTGGGCACCACCTCTTGCATTACACGCATGAGGTGTTTTTTATCTTTTTTAGTCATTGCATTTGTTAGCTTTTCAAGCTTTTGTTCAATTTCTGTTAACGT
>DHNF01000029.1:901-1889 GCA_002409375.1 Ruminococcaceae bacterium UBA5423 | reverse complement strand
GGTAGTTTTAAGTCCCTCTTCGTTCATCATAAGTTCCTCATACAGCTTTTCGCCCGGTCTTAATCCGACAAACGAAATATCAATATCCTCATATGGCTTGTACCCCGAAAGCTTTATCATTGACTCGGCCAAATCGAGAATACGCACCGGCTCGCCCATATCAAGCACATATATTTCGCCGTTTTTTGCCATTACAGCCGCTTGAAGCACAAGCTGGACGGCCTCGGGTATCGTCATGAAAAAGCGTGTTATATCCGGGTGCGTTACTGTTACCGGACCGCCGCTTTCGATTTGCTTTTCGAACAGCGGCACAACCGAGCCGGAAGAAGCCAGCACATTTCCAAAGCGGACACTTACAAACTGGGTGCTTGATACGCCTTTGCAGCTTTGCACAATCATTTCGGCAAAGCGTTTTGTTGCGCCCATAAAATTTGTTGGATTGACAGCTTTGTCCGATGAAATCAGCACAAAATGCCCTGCGCTGTGTTTTTGAGCGGCGTTGACAACATTGAGTGTTCCAAAAACATTGTTTTTTATCGCCTCTTCGGGATTGTGCTCCATAAGCGGTACATGCTTGTGCGCAGCGGCATGGAACACAATGTCGGGTTTATAATCAAAAAACAAATCATCCACTTTTTCAGCGTCACGAATTGATGCAATTTCAACCACAAGATCAAGCTTGTCGTTAAATGCATGTTTTAATTCGTACTGCAAGCTGTATGCGCTGCTTTCACTAATATCCA
The DNA here is from genome assembly GCA_002409375.1 of Ruminococcaceae bacterium UBA5423. Lineage (GTDB taxonomy): Bacteria > Bacillota > Clostridia > Oscillospirales > Acutalibacteraceae > Avimonas. The sequence goes on along the minus strand of DHNF01000029.1, from coordinate 1,146 downwards.
AAATAATCAGCTTTTTGGGTTTGGAAAACGCAACTTGCCGACAAAGCTCGGAGCCAATCGAGCCGGCACCGCCTGTTACCAGCACCACTTTGCCGTTAATAAAATTGTTTATGCATGCACGGTCAAAATGGTTTTCTTGGCGGCCGATTAAGTCTTCGATACGAATTGAGCGCATTTGATTTTGCAAACGGCCGGGGTCGGTTATTGCCGAATAGATTTCCGGCAAAATTTTTAAAGATGTGTTT
>DHNF01000029.1:0-732 GCA_002409375.1 Ruminococcaceae bacterium UBA5423 | reverse complement strand
ATTTGCACAAATGTCCAGTATCCTGCGGCGCTGCTCCGCTGTCGCTGTCGGAATGCAAATAAAAATTGTGTCGATATCCAAACTGCTGCAAATTTGCGGGATATCCTGCGAGTTGCCGCGTATTCTCAGCCCGTTGATGATATGACCGTGCTTTTCGGGATTGTCATCGACGGCGCAAACAGGAACATAACTGCTTTTTGGATTGTTTCTTATTTCATTGATTAATGAATTTGCTGCCATGCCTGCACCGACAATAAGCAGCCGCTTTTTGTTACCATGGTATTGTTTTCTTTGATGCTTTCTGTAAAAACGGTATACAAAACGATAAGTCACCAAGGTCAGTGTCACAACCATGGCGGCCATAATATTATATATCAGGCGGGATTCGCCGACAATTAGCTCATACACCGTTGCATAAACAAGCCCGGCAGCAAGCGAACCGGCTGCACAAAGAAAAAACTCCTCAATTTCGGCATATTTCCACAAACTCCCATAAACACGGAACACAAAAAGAACCACGGCATAAAACACCATGGGTACCAATGTTGATAAAATCAAATCTAATGTGTGGCTAACCCTGTTGTTAAGGAACATAATACAAAACAAATAGATTCCGCCCACCAATAGCATGTCCGTAATGACCGAAAACAAAGACTTATGTAATTTTATCCATTTTAACAAGAACTAACACACCACCAACCGCCGTATTGGCCGCAATTACCTTAAACTGTA
>DHNF01000036.1:9109-10165 GCA_002409375.1 Ruminococcaceae bacterium UBA5423 | reverse complement strand
ATACATGGTCCCAATGGATTATCCGGTGTGCAGCTCACGCCAAACAACTTGCATTCATACGGTGCTTTTATACCAAGAATTATTTCACTGCATCGGCAGAAATTTGGCTTTAAGACTGCCCTTTCAGATATATTAAACTTAAGTTTTACATCAAGTTTTTTAAATTTTTCGTTTATAATAAGTGCCGAATTTGAAATTTCCCCGATTCCTCTCCAATAGCCATCGCCAGTATCGAAAACTTCATTTATAAACTCTTGTGCTTTTCTGTTTCCAAGAGGGCTAACGCAGCACTCATATAAATTAGAAAAAGCTACGGGTTTTATTCCTTCAATCTGTTCTATTAAATCAAATATTGCTTGTTTTATGTTTCCTGCTTCAAAGCCGCAAACCACTGCAGGTATCTGAAATTCTTCCGTCACAAAGCGAAATGCGTCCGATCCCAAAACTGCTGCTACATGTCCGGGACAAATAAGTCCGTCTATTCTTTTTCTATCATTTGACAGTATAAGCCGCAGGACAGGCTCCATTCGCTTGAGGGCAGTTAAAAAGAACAGATTTTCAGGCCCGTTTTCATAAACATTCTTAATTGCAGCCGCAATAATCGGCGCTGTCGTTTCAAATCCTACTGCTAAGAACACAATAATCTTATCTATGTTTTTTATTGCCAGAGAAATTGCATCTACCGGTGAGTAGACGGTTATAACATTATTGCTTGTTTTTGTTTCAGCAAGACTTGAATATGTACCTTTCACCCGCAGCATATCCCCAAAGGTGGCAAGAATAATATTTTCATGACTTAAGAGATTAATTGCCATATCAATATAGGACTCATTAGTAACACAGACAGGGCAGCCGGGTCCTGACAACAGTTTTATATGCTTTGGCAGCAAATAACGAATCCCTGATTTTGATATTGAATGAGTGTGTGTGCCGCAAACTTCCATAATTTTAATTTCATGTATTTGACTTGCCATAAAGTTAATTTCATTAATTAAATAACTGATTGTTTTTTTATCCATATCATTCCTCATATATTAATAATCATATAAAGGTTTA
>DHNF01000036.1:2106-9014 GCA_002409375.1 Ruminococcaceae bacterium UBA5423 | reverse complement strand
ATCGTCCTTTATCATCACATGCAGCACATCATTAAGAAATACATAATGACTGTCATCTATTTTCTCAATTGCAAAGCCGGCATGGATTAAAACGTGATCCCCCGGAAGAGGATCGACAATCAGCTGAACATTGATTTTTTGGCGTATCCCCATGGTCTCGGCATATGCATATTTATCGTGTACAGATATTATCTTTGCCGGCACTGCCAGGCACATAAGCTTTCTCCTCCAAAATCGATGCAGCAGCCGCTGCCTGCCCAAACGATAGACCGCCGTCGTTAATTGGCACCTGCTTGTTATAATATATGTAAAACCCGTTTGTCTTCAGCTCTTTTTGCACATTTTTTAAGAGATAAGAGTTTTCAAAAACCCCTCCGCTTAATACAACATGATTAGTGCGATATTTTTCTCTTAAAGCTACTGCACATGCTACGGTTGCTTTGCATATTGCGTTGTGAAATTTTGTTGAAATAAGGCTTCTTGGCTTTTTAATCTTTAGATCTTCCAACACGCCTTTAATTATTTCTTTATAACTTAATATTAAAGCGCCCTCTGCATCACTTTTGTATATTGAGTAGTTGTAATAATCGTATATCGCGTTATCCACAATGCTCTCAAGCTCAATTGCTGCCTGCGCATCATATGAAATATGAGTACGAGAAAGAGCCATGGCAGCAATACAGTCAAACAGTCTGCCCATGCTCGATGACCTAAAGCAATTTACTTGATTTAACAATGCTTTTCTTAACACTTCTATTTTAAACTTTTCTATTTCAGGGAAGAAAAGTGCTAAATCCTCACTTAATGAGTGAAGATAACAAGCAGCACATTTCCACGGCTCTTTAATAGCAGACTCAGCTCCCTGAATCAAAACATATTCCAAATGACCTGCTCTTTTAAAATTCGCCCTGTTACCAACTAAGAATTCACCGCCCCATACCGCTCCATCGGTTCCTAAACCGGTTCCGTCATAAATAATTCCGATTACATCATCAGTTAGGCCATGCTCTGCCATGCATCCCGCCATATGCGCATGGTGGTGCTGGACGGCAATCGCTTCTTTCCCAAGCTTTTTTACATACTGAGTTGAAAAATAGTTGGGGTGCAGATCATGTGCAAAATATTGCGGTCTTGCATTTAAAAGTCGTGCTAACCTGTCTATGACATGTATATAATTCTCCATTGCATCCGGATCGCCCAGATCGCCTAAATACTGGCTGATATGAGCAGTGCCTTTGCTAACAAAACAGACCGAAGATTTTTGTTGGCCGCCAAGTGATATTACTTTATATGGTGTTTTTAAAGGCAAAGCTGCAGGCGAATATCCTCTGCCGCAGCGACTTATCAGTACATCGTTATCCAACACTTTTACTACAGAATCATCAATTGGTGTCATAATTTCGCGGTTGTGAATGAGAAAATAATCTGCTACGTGATTTAAATTCTTTAGTGCATCCTCGTCTTTATAACAGATGGGCATTCCGCTTATATTCCCGCTTGTCATCACGAGGTATTTCAAGGTCTCATCAAATAAAAAATAGTGCAAGGGAGTATAGGGAAGCATCACGCCGCATCGGCTAAGACCGGGCGCAATGCTTTTCGAGAGTATAGAATTACTCTTTTTATTTAAAAGTACAATGGGGCGTATATTGTTTGTAATAGTCTCTTCCTCTGTAGTATTCAAAAAGCATATTTCTTTAACAGCGTCTACACTTGATGCCATAACAGCAAATGGTTTATGCGGTCTGTTCTTTCTGCTTCTCAAAGCAGAAATTGCGGCATCATCCTGCGCATTGCAAACAAGGTGATAACCGCCAATGCCTTTAATTGCAATTATCATACCTTCGCAAAGCAGCTGCCTTGCTTTTAAAATAGGATTTTCGCATTCAATATATTCGCCGTTGCGGTTTAGCATATAATATTTTGGTCCGCATACAGGACAGCAATTTGTGCAATTCGCAAACACATACTCATACCGCCTGTTCTCGCTGCTTTTTATATCCATCAAGCAATTATCACATACGGCAATATCGGGAAGAAAACTTAAAGATTCACTCATTCGAATTTCTCACCGTCAATTTGATTAATTGTAGCTGTAAGCGGCTCAATGTCTTTTTTTTGAACCAAGATGTTTGTCCGGTCACCAATTAGAGAGCTGTTTCTGTCAGAAAAATATTCGCGAATACTTTGCTCGGTTATATGACTGTGCGTATGTACTGTAATTGTGAGATTCAAAATTTTCGCAATTGAGTGTTCTTCACATAAGTGGGTTATTGACTCATATAAATTCTGGTTTAAAAAAGTGTCATGCATAGCCTGTTTCCTCCAATATTATGTTTTTAATAACGCTTTCAACCTCTGAGCAAACCTTTGGGAATTTCTCCATTAAAACAGGGCTTAGACAATCGCCAAAACCAATATCAGCCACTTCGATACCGATAATACAGCCCTTGAATTTGCAGTTATAAAGCCTCATTAACTCAAGTATACTCATATCGTGCTGCGTACAAGAACCGGATGGATTTGATAATGCATCAAGACTGAATACATGGACACTTCCCGACTCCTCACCCATATACATGGCATCAAGAATAATGACAAAGTCATTATCGTTTAACAAATAAAAGCTGCTGTGGCAATCTGTCTCTCCAATTATTATATCAAGTTGCAGACAGGTGAATCTATTTCTTAATTCCTCAGCAACCCTAATTGCAATCCCATCATCCATCATTAATCGATTGCCTACGGCCACTAATTTAATCATATTACTCACCGTTCTGTTTTATAAATATAAAACATATATATGACAGATATTTGGAAGTAATTCATTCCCCTTATTTAAACAAAGTCCGTAAGCTAGCAGGACAACTCCATATTAAAAAGGAAACATTTAATAAAATCCTATAATTAGAACAATAAAAACTCCTTGCAACAGCTTGTAATACAGTGGCTACAGGGAGTTTATACTATTAACGTTTGGTTCAGTGAGCATTATTTAATTGACTCTTATCGTTTTAATAAAGTATAATAGTTCATAAAGGGAGCGATTATATGGAGTTTGAGCACTTATTTCCAATCTGGGATAAGCTAACCGTTAGTGAACAAAAACTTTTGAATCAGTATGCATTAAGGCGCACGGCGGTTAAGGGTACACTATTACACAGTGGATCGGACGATTGTTTAGGACTTTTTATTATACATACCGGGCAGTTACGGGCATTTATTCTTTCACAAGAGGGCAAAGAAGTGACAATTTACCGGCTTTTTGAAGGAGATATCTGTCTGTTTTCCGCATCATGTACTATGCAGAGTATTCAGTTCGATATATCCATCGAAGCTGAAAAAGACACGGAATTATGGATTATCCCGCCCGATGTTTATAAAAAATTGATGGACTCTTCTATTGCAGTTGCAAATTACACCAACCAGATTATGGCCTCGCGCTTTTCTGAAGTAATGTGGCTTATTGAGCAGATAATGTGGAAAAGCTTTGATAAAAGACTTGCCGGTTTTTTGCTGGAAGAAAGTGTGCTGGAGGAAAGCGAATTACTTAAGATTACCCATGAAAGAATTGCTGCACATATGGGCACTGCCCGCGAAGTTGTAACACGAATGCTCCGTTATTTTCAATCTGAGGGAATGGTCGTTCTCTCCCGCGGTACTGTGCAAATAAAAAACAGAAAAAAGCTGCAAATGCTGTCTGAACAGTAAAAAACTCGTGCCGCTATTATCGGCACGAGTTTTTTACTGTTGGCGGCTTGCCTCAATCACTGGGCGATACTAAAATCTTCTTTGCCCGCCCCGCAAATAGGACATTCAAAATCATCCGGGAGATCTTCAAATTTGGTTCCTGCAGCAATGCCGTTATCGGGATCGCCTACAGTTTCGTCATACTCCCAACCGCAAATGTCACATACATACTTCATTTTCATCCTCCTAAAATTAGTTTATTCATTTAACATGGATATAATCTGCCTTTTGGACATTGCACCTATTTCCTTATTTATAACCTTGCCGTCTTTCATTACAATAAGCGTTGGTATACTCATGACATTAAACGCTGATGCAAGCTCGCTCTGCTCATCAATATTAACCTTTCCAACCGTGACTTCTGACATCTCTTCAGCCACCTCATCAATCAGCGGAGAAATCATTCGGCAAGGACCGCACCAACCTGCCCAGAAATCCAACAAAACAGGCTTTGCGCTTTCGATAACTTCTTTTTGAAAATTGTCCTTTGTAATAGTGATAGTTGACATTGTATCATTCTCCTAACTTATAAATTATATTTATTTTCTTAACTTAATTATTTTGCCGCTTTTTGCTTTACAAATTAGCTGTGTCATTGTACCCATTGGGCAGTAGACACACCAAGTGCGGGGTTTAAATGTCACCATCGTGATAATTCCTAATACGGTGGAGGTAAGCATGACGCCATAAAATCCGAATGCGAACTGCACCGCCCATGATGACACCGATGTGCCGTGATATGCCCAGTGCCAAGGGAGCTTAAAGGTCCAAAGGAGCGTAACAACCTGGCGCAGGCTTTGTGCACCTTCAAAAACAAGCCAGGTGTTCCATATCATCTGGAAAAACATAGCGAAAAAGAAAGTCAAGAACGCATAACGAAACCATTTTCTGCGTAAAAATTTGGGTGGACTTTTCTGTCTGGAAAGACCAAAACGCCCGCCTAACAGGGAAAAAAGCTGCCCCCTACCGCAGTAACGGTTGCAATAAGCCTTTCCTCCACCAGCTACTGATATAATGAGCGGGATAAAAAAGCACAATAGACCAATCCATGCAAACAGAATGTTAAAAAAGCCAATAATTAAATAGACGGCTGAAAAAATCCACAAATAATCATACCAGCGCTTTTTCATATGCAACCCTCGCAAATCTCAATGACTGAAGCCGGACATTCTGTCGCACATTTACTGCATCCTATACATTTGTTATCGTCCACAATTGCATATATGCCGCTTGCAATGGTGATTGCACTTTTCGGACAAACCTTGGCGCAACACCCGCAAGCAACGCAATCGTCTTTAAACACAACAGCATATTTCTTACGTTTCTTTGTTGCTTGCATTGATTTCCCTCCAATATTTATTGGTTAATGTTGGTCTTAAGTATACAGTGATATGTAAAATCGGTCTGTGATATAGTCACCATACTTTTAAGCCTGCCGACCGACGACAACGTAGCTAAACGGAAAAAGTCCGGGAAGTATTCTATGTTTTTAATGAGAATCAGTATAAGTTAGTAGTGTAACTTAGTCACAGTAAACCGCTAACCAATTGTGTATACTTAGTGTTAGTAAGTCTTAGAATTATGCATTCATGCACTTACTACTTAATATAATCATATTTTGAGAAACACTCAAAACTAGGAGGAAAGACGATGAAGCAGAAATTCTTCATTTGTGAGCATTGCGGCAATATTGTGACAAAGGTGAAAGACAGTGGGGTCAATATTATATGCTGTGGCCAAAAGATGACAGAAATTATCCCGGGAACAACAGATGCATCAGTTGAAAAGCATGTGCCGGTATATCAGGTTGAAGGCAACAAAGTGTTTGTTACCGTCGGATCGGTAGAGCACCCAATGGTGCCGGAGCATTACATTGAATGGGTATCCCTTCAAACAAAGCTTGGTAATCAGATGAAAGAGTTAAAACCCGGCGATGCCCCTAAAGTGTGCTTTGCCTTGTGCGAGGACGATGAAGTTGAGGCTGTTTATGCCTATTGCAACTTGCACAGCCTGTGGAAAGCGTAAAATCATAGGTAGAGCACTATTATCACCAGGTTAATTAAATATGTGGGACAAATATTATTCTCCAGCATAAATTATAATAGATGCTTGTCATCAAAATTATATTTATAAGGAGAAATCAATCCATGGATGGCACAGTATATAACGACAATTTTGTAGATCACCTTAGACGATTTGTCGGTGAAACTGTCACTATTTTTACAACAAGCGGCGGACAATCAGGAGATGGCTTTACAGGTGTAATCCTTGCGGTTAATAATTGCTTTGTCAGATTAATCACCAGAATAGGGCCTGCGCCGGGTTGCGCTCTTGGAAACGCATGTAATAATTACGGACGCAACAATTACGGCAACAATTGTAGTTGCGACAGAGGCAATTACGGCAGAGGTTATGGCGGTAACAACGTAGTCGGCTCCGTGACCGATATCCCAATCGATAGAATTGCATCATTCGTCCATAACGCTGTATAACACTATTTTTTGATTAAAAAAGTATGCCTGCAAAATGGATCCTCTATGAAACACAGAGGATCCATTTTGTATGTAAAAAGACAGGTTTCAATTTTTAATTTATAGAATAGTATAATAATAGCTGCAGATATGGAGGGGTTGCTTTGCATTTTGAAACAATTAAAGATAATTTTATAGAAAACCTCAGCCGTTATATAGGTGAAACAGTAACCATAATTACACAAAGCGGCGGTCAATCGGGAATTGGATTCACAGGAGTAATTTTTTCTGTCAACAACAGTTTTGTAAGGCTTGTTACACATATTGGCCCGGTTCCCGAATACTCTATCGGTTATCCTAATAAAGGAAATCTAAAGGGATATTATTATCATGGAAATTTTATTATTGAAAGTTTAGGTTCAATGGCTGATATACCCATTAATAAGATCACTTCTTTTATACATAACACAGTGTAGGATAATGATCTTAATGTATTAATTCTATACATAGAAATCTAAAAGCTGTTTCCATTTTTGGAAACCGGCTTTTTTATTTTTTGAACATATTAAATTAATATTTTATCAATTCCAGAAATAGCAAAATAACCAAATATGCCTGTCCCTTTGATTTTATTTGACTGCCGCCGTTTTTTCGTCATAATCACCCACTTTTCCCCGCTATAATAGA
>DHNF01000036.1:0-1981 GCA_002409375.1 Ruminococcaceae bacterium UBA5423 | reverse complement strand
ACTTTTCCCCGCTATAATAGAATAGCAAGGCCGGTACAAAGTATTTCGGGGGGCGGTTATAAATATGCCGGTTATTTACATAGATGTGCTGCTGGCACTCAACCTTTTCATTGATTTTCTTCTTTTGTCTGCTGTGACGCGAATACTACGGCTGCCTCAAAAACGTATCAGACTTGTGCTCGGCGCATTGACCGGCAGCATATGCTCGTGTCTTGTTTTTTTGCCCGAATTGCCGGCTCCCCTGTCGTTCTTGATAAAAATTGCCTCTGCCTGCTTGATTGTACGAATAGCCTTTTCATGGCGCACAGCCATTTTATACATAAAGCAATTGGCAGCATTTCTCGTGGCTTCCGCCCTGTTTGCGGGGATTGCGTTCGCTATGTATTTTTTTGCCGCACCCGATGGTTTATATGTTGTCAACGGCGTTGTGTATTATGATGTATCTGCCCTAACACTGACACTTTTGACAGTGCTTAGCTACTTTGCACTAACCATATATGACAGGCTTACGCATAAGCGAATTCCACACGGTCATGAATACAGGCTTAAAATTTTAACCGAAAAAGGTGAGATAGATTTGCGAGCATTATACGATACCGGACACCATGCAACCGATGTTTTTACCGGAAAACCGGTCATTGTTATAAGCCTTAGTGCTATTGAACAGCATCTGCCGGACACTTTGCTTAATGCCGTACGGCCGGTGCTTGACAATTATCGAATGTCAAAAAAAGATATGGATAGCAATGATATGCTACCGGCTGCTTCACCCGGGTTAAATCTGCGATTAATACCTTTTCACACAGTAAATGGTACCGGCCTACTTCCGGCCTTTAAACCGGCTAAAATAGAAATTAGTACGTCACAAGGGATTTTAGCCGATGCCACGGGAACTTATGTTGCAGTTTGCAAAGTTTTAGGCAGAGGCGATTATGACGCTATCATTGGGCCGGATATGTTAAACCTGTTTGAAAGGAGCAAAAAAACATGCGTAACGCATTAACTAAAATTTTTGATAAGGTCATAAGGCTGCTGCTCAAACTTTTGGGATATTTAGCAGAAGAAACACATTACATAAACGGTGCCGACACCTTGCCGCCGCCGCTTACACAGGAGGAAGAAGCACATGTATTCAATCTTATAGAGGCGGGGGACTTTTCGGCGCGCGACCACCTTATCACCCACAACCTGCGTCTGGTGGTATATATTGCGCGAAAGTTTGAAAACTCCGGTGTGGGTATAGAGGACTTGATTTCTATAGGCACTATTGGGCTTATTAAAGCAGTTAATACCTTTTGCCCTTCACGAAAAATCAAACTGGCTACTTATTCATCTCGCTGCATAGAAAACGAAATACTTATGTATCTGCGCAAAAATGCACCTTCGCGCAACGAAATGTCAATTGACGAGCCGCTTAATGTCGATTGGGACGGAAACGAGCTGCTATTATCCGATATATTAGGAAGTGATCCTGATATTGTGCACCGAAACATCGAACAGGAAGCTGAAAAAAACCTTCTCATGGAATGTATTTCACATTTAAGCGAACGCGAGCAATTTATTATGCGTTTGCGCTTTGGTATAAGTGGAAATAGAGAGCATACACAAAAGGAAGTTGCCGATTTGCTGGGCATTTCACAGTCTTATATATCGCGTCTTGAAAAGAAAATAATAAAACGCTTGAAAAAAGATTTTGAACGCGCCTGTTAAAATCCAAAATATGTTTTGCCCAATTGTAGGGCTATCCCCCATCGCGCCAATGCATCTGCAAAAAATTATTATATGATTTTTACCGAGTATAAATGGAATACCATTTCGCTCGGTTTTTCTATTTTTAATAAATTGTACAAGCTCTTTTTTTATTTGTGTTAAACTTGTGAAATTTTGCTTTATATTTTTAATAATACTTGATATTTTTATGGTTATTATTAAATTTTGTGCCTAATGTATCATATTTTCATAACAAATTTTTGATATGCTT
>DHNF01000013.1:4985-5328 GCA_002409375.1 Ruminococcaceae bacterium UBA5423 | reverse complement strand
CCATCCCAAAATTTTGGGATGGCCCTTTATACTATTATCCTTTGATTAAGAGAATAGTATATCATATAAAACTGCTAACAACTTTATGATTTCATTTTTATAGTATCAGCAACAATCGCGACGCCTATCGCAGCAATCACCTCTATATATATTCATATCAGGTTCAAAACGGCGGTCAAACCTTTCGCCTCCGACACCGCCTCTTCGGCAACGGTCAAACCGCTCGCCGCCAACATCATCATCTCTGCGGCAGCGGTCAAAACGCTCGCCGCCGACTCCGTCATTTCTGCGGCAACGGCGACGGTCGCGTATGCCTTCGGTATCGTTGTCAAAACAATTTCCG
>DHNF01000013.1:455-4834 GCA_002409375.1 Ruminococcaceae bacterium UBA5423 | reverse complement strand
GTTGTCAAAACAATTTCCGAGACAGCGGGCGGCAGCTGCTATTGCAAATGCTTCAAAGCACAAAATTATCACCTCCCTCGGTACAAGCTATGCATTGGGGAGGTGGTTGGTTACTTTTTATTTATACTATAGCGTTGCCTGCCAATATCGCGTCGGTAATGCGCATCTGCAAAATCTATGCGTGAAACAGATTCATACGCACGGTTCAATGCCTTTTCGAGTGACTCGGCTTTAGCAGTCACACCCAAAACTCTGCCCCCGTTTGTATAAAAAGCATCGTTTACTTTGTTTGTGCCGGCATGAAAAACCATTGCACCGTCAATCTGACCGTTTGGGTTAAGCCCTTTTATCTCAATATCTTTTTTATATTTTCCCGGGTACCCGCCAGACGCCATGATGACACAGGCACAGGCCTCTTTTGACCATTTGATTTTTATTTCGGACAACCGCTGATGTCGTATTGCGTTTAATATATCAACAAAATCGGTATCCAGCCTTGGCAGCACAACCTGCGCTTCCGGGTCGCCAAAACGACAGTTGTACTCAATGACTTTAGGCCCGTCAGCAGTCAACATCAAACCAAAAAACAAGCACCCCTTAAACGGCCTGCCCTCCGTGTTCATCGCTTCAATGGTGGGAATAAATATATTGTTCATGCAATATTCGGCCGTTTTGTCGTCATAATGCGGGTTAGGGCTTACTGTACCCATGCCGCCCGTATTCGGTCCCAAATCTCCGTCAAATACGCGTTTATGGTCCTTTGCCGAAACCATCGGATAAATAGTTTTGCCATCGGTAAACGCAAGCACTGACACCTCGGGGCCGGTCAAATACTCCTCAACCACAATACGGTTGCCCGACCTGCCGAAAATTTTATCCTCCATAATGCTTTTTACAGCATCCTTTGCCCCGGAATAATCGTCGCACAGAATAACGCCCTTGCCTAATGCCAGCCCATCTGCTTTCACAACCGTAGGGTATTGCCCGCGTCTTCTGATATACGTCAATGCATCGGCGGGTTTGTCAAACACCTCGTAACCGGCGGTCGGGATATTATATTTTTTCATAAGCCGCTTTGAAAACACCTTGCTGCCCTCAATAACCGCCGCAGCGGCGTTAGGTCCAAATGCTGCAATGCCCTCGTTTTCGAGCTCGTCAACCATGCCTGCCACCAGCGGGTCATCGGGCGCAACAAACACCAAATCGACCTTCAGCCGCTTTGCAAGTGCTATTACACCCTTGATATCGTCAGCCGCAATGTCAAAGCACTCTGCGTCGCAAGAAATACCGCCGTTGCCCGGTGTGCAGTAAATTGCATTGCACTGCGGGCTTTGCTTTAGCTTTCGTATGATAGCGTGTTCACGACCTCCGCCGCCCACAACAAGAATATCCATCAAATACATCCGCCTTTTATCTTTTAATGATGGAACAGTCTCAGCCCATTAAATGCCATGACAATTCCGTATTTATTGCATGTTTCAATCACATTGTCGTCGCGTATAGACCCGCCCGGCTGCGCAATATAACTAACTCCGGACTTTGCAGCCCGTTCAATGTTGTCACCAAACGGGAAAAAGGCATCTGATCCTAAAGAAACGCCATCAAGGCTGTCCAGCCATTCGCGCTTTTGCTCGCGTGTCAGCGGTTCGGGCTTTTTATAAAAAAACTGCTGCCATATGCCATCGGCAAGCACATCCGCCCAATCGTCAGAAATATACACATCGATTGTGTTATCACGGTCGGGTCGGCGAATATCATCTTTAAACGGCAAATTTAAAACCTGGGGATGCTGGCGCAAATACCAGTTGTCAGCTTTGTTTCCTGCAAGGCGTGTGCAGTGGATACGACTCTGCTGCCCTGCACCCACACCGATAACCTGTCCATCTTTTGAATAACATACCGAATTTGATTGAGTGTATTTAAGCGCTATTAACGCGACTGTCAAATCTCTCTTTGCGCTGTCGGGCAATTCCTTATTTTCAGTGACAATACTTGCAAACATAGAATAGTCTATTTTAAATTCATTACGCCCTTGTTCAAACGTAATGCCAAACACATCCTTGTGCTCAACCGGCAAAGGTTTATAATCCTTGTCAATTTTTACAATATTATATGATCCTTTGCGTTTTTGTGTTAATACTTTTAACGCGTCGTCAGTATAACCCGGAGCAATAATACCGTCCGAAACCTCATTTAACAAAAGCTCGGCCGTCGGCTTGTCACACACTTCGGACAGTGCCACCCAGTCGCCATAAGATGACATTCTATCTGCACCCCGCGCCCGTGCATATGCGCAGGCAATTGGCGAAAGCTCAACATCATCATCCACAAAATATATTCTTTTAAGCTTGTCGTCAAGGGGCAGACCCAGCGCAGCACCTGCCGGGCTTACATGCTTAAACGAAGCGGCAGCGGGAATTCCGGTTGCTTCTTTAAGTTCTTTTACAAGCTGCCAGCTATTGAGCGCATCCAAAAAATTGATATAACCCGGACGCCCGTTCAGCACATTAATAGGCAGCTCGCCGCCGTCTTTCATAAAAATGCGCGATGGCTTTTGGTTAGGATTGCAGCCATATTTAAGCAAAAGTTCGTTTGACATAAAGCACTCTCCTTAGTTTTGGTTGTTAAGCCAATTTCGTAATGCAACACAGTCGGCCCTCAAATCAGTGTGATTACATTTTATTTACAATTCGTGTTTGTGTCTGTTCCGTTTTCAATGAAATAAAGCGGGTAAACAACGATACCTTGTTGTCTGCGTCAAGATTATCCCATACTGTTTTTGTAAAAAAATCAATATCAGATGATATTGTAACCTGTGTCGGCTCACCTTCAAACGACAAAAGCGGCTGTCCGTCGCCTTGATAGGTGTGTATGTAATAACCCGTACCCGGCGATATGTCTTCATATTCAAAGAAAAACCGATTTGTGCCGCCTGAATTTTCGCCACCTGATTTTAATATCGAAAGATAAATTTTATTGTCTTTCGGGCATACAAGACCTGAAATACGCGGCGTGTAGTTTGGCGCATCAGGCTCAAATGTTCGCGTACGCAGCGCATCGGCAAAGGATTTTCCTTGATTTAAAAATTCATATATCGTGTCGGTCTGGTCGCCGTTTGTTACAATCGTGACATCGCCTGAAACCCGTACAGGTGAATAAATAATAAGCGACGGATCCACCATTTTGCTTTCGTCAAATGCCTTTGTACGAATGCCGTCATCCGTTCGTTCAAATATGCGGTTACGGCTGTTTTGACTGCGTCCCATAATAAAGTAGGCAATAACAAGATGCTCGCCGTCATCACTTTTTCCAAGAATTATGCCGCGCCCGGGATATGGCGTGCTTTTAAGCTCTAATGCTAAATCAATCACTTTGCATCGCTCCAATATATTTAATCATTAATAATTGCAATATTATCTTTCACGCTAATTTTTTCTTGACAAAACAGTGATACCGCCCGGGGTAAAATCTCCCATTCGGCTTGGCGCATTACTCTTAATTGCAGCGTTTCGGGCGTGTCCGTGGCAAGCACAGGCACAGCCTTTTGCATTATAATTGCACCGCCGTCGGGAATTTCGTTAACAAAATGCACTGTCGCACCGGTAAGCTTTACGCCGTAAGCCAACACTGACTTATGCACATTCAGTCCGTAATACCCTTTTCCGCAAAACGCCGGTATTAAAGACGGGTGGACATTGATAATGCGGTTGTGATATTGCCGTATGATGCTTTCGCCCAAAATGCACAAAAAACCTGCAAGCACAATTAAATCCGGTTTGCAGCTTTTTAAAACATCGAGCAGCTCGGCATCAAACTCTTTCGAGGTGTCAAATGCGCGGCGATCAACCACCGTCGTGCTAATTCCCGACCTGATTGCGCGTTTTAACGCATATGCGTCAGGGTTTGACGATATAACATGCATTATGCGCCCGCCAATAATCTCGCATTTCTCCTCAGCATCAAGCAGCGCCTGCAGATTGGTGCCGCCTCCTGACACAAGAACGACTATATTCAGCATATATCAACACCCTTGTCACCTGATACCGTATGCCCGATAATTACGGCTTTCTCGCCCGCCTGCTCAAGCACGCGCAGCGCCTCGTCCGCTTTGTCGGGTGAAACTGCAATGCACAGACCTGTTCCCATATTAAAAGTGCTAAACATATCATCCTCGGGTATATTTCCTACATTTTTTATCAAATCAAATATTGGCAAAACCGGCACTGCATTTCGTTCTATAACAGCACGTACTCCCTGAGGAAGCATTCGCGGAATATTTTCATAATATCCTCCGCCTGTAATATGTGCGATACCGTTAACGCCCGTGGTACTAATAAGATTCATAATCGACTTAACATATATTTTCGTAGGAGTAAGCA
>DHNF01000013.1:0-314 GCA_002409375.1 Ruminococcaceae bacterium UBA5423 | reverse complement strand
TATATTTTCGTAGGAGTAAGCAATGCTTCTCCAAGTGTACACCCTAAATCGTCTAAATATACCGACAGCTTAGAAATGTTCACCCCGAAAACCTTGCGCACGAGCGAAAACCCGTTCGAATGAACGCCGCTTGACGCAACACTTATAAGCGCATCGCCCGGCGAAATTCTGCTGCCGTCTATTATATTGTCATAGTCGGCCATCCCAACGCAAAATCCAGCCAAATCGTATTCATCTTCGTCATAAAATCCGGGCATTTCGGCTGTTTCACCGCCAATCAGTGCACAGCCCGCCTCGACGCAGCCCTGGGCGAT